>DASXMJ010000106.1 GCA_036495685.1 Candidatus Binataceae bacterium
CTGGCGTCTGATTCCTCCTAAGCGAACGGCTCGTAAGCCCGGTAACGTCATTACCTTCAGCTGGACCGCAATTCTGTCGTATGGGGGCATCGGACTGGAAGCTGCCGAGGATCCTGAATGGACCGCAAAGCTGGCAGAGCAACAAGCAACGCTGGCGGCCCAACATGCCTGCTTCATCGGCCGGCGTTATCCGGAATGGATGGACGGGCTTATCGAGGCCCACCCGCAGGCTGTCGTTCCTATCATCAAGAAGGAGATCGCCGAAGAGTGGGATTCGGCAAACGAATTTCACGCTGAGTATCTTGATCGTTACTCAATGCCGTCCGTCGCTATTCCGATCCCGGTGCAGCCCGTTCTTGCCGAGGTGCTTTTTGCAAAGGGGTCGCCTCTGGTTCGCAAGCTAGAGCGTGGTGTTCGCGTCGTCCAGGGCTTGTCGCTGGATACCCGGCAGCGCGGAAGGCTGACGCGCCTCTCGCGGAAGCGATTGGCTGCTCACGCTGCTGCCGGACAATCAGAATACGTAACCGCGCATTTGGCGCTGCTCATGGTGTTGGACCCGGATCACGCAATTAAGGTCCTCGCCTGGTGGATTGATAGTGCCGGGGCTGAGGCAGGTAACCGCGCACAACAAGCCCTTGGTGCCTTATTTGATCGGCATGATCCACTTGTCTCTAGCGGTTTGGAAAACGCATCGATCCAGAGCCTTCGAGCATTTTTGCGGCTCGCTTACGCCCACGTACGGCCCGAACATGATGTCGTCCATCAAGGGGCCTACTCGGCCGGCCTACGCGATAGAGCTGAAAGCGCGCGCGATGCTGTTCTGACGATCCTGCTTCATCGGCCGGGTGCCGATGCGTTTCGGGCGATGCGCGCGCTGGCAGACGATCCAATTTTCCGCCTTCGGGCGCGCAGGTTTCAAGAACTCGCGCGAGAGAAGGCGGAACGCGACTCTGAACCACCCGCCTGGACCGAACGCGAAGTCGTCAGCTTTGAAATGCAATGGACCGCGCCTGTGAAGACCGGGGCCGACTTGTTGCGCCTCCTCATGGGCATACTCGACAATATTCAGCATGACCTCGTGCATGGCGATGTAACCACTCGCCCACTACTCCAGAGGGCAAAAGACGAGGACGAGGTGCAGAACTGGATCGTGGAGCAAATCAATCACCGTTCACGCGGGCGCCTGCACGCGCATCGGGAGACCCAGGTTGCGTTGGGCGATAAGCCCGATGTGATTGTGGCCTCGACAGCAGCGCCGTGCGAGGTGGCGGTCGAAATCAAGCACGGGGGGATGGGCTGGACGGCGAGGCAGCTTGAAAGCGCCCTTCGCTCCCAGCTTGCGGTCGATTACCTCAAGCCTGCTCATCGCCGTCATGGCGCCCTTGTCATCACCCATCACGGAGCGCGAACCTGGCGTCACCCGGATACGGGTGAATCAATGACGTTCGACGTTCTTATGCAATGGCTCTCGAGCATTGCAGAGACTTTGATAGAAAACCCGAACGGGGCGATCGAAATCTGGTGTCAGGGTATCGACGCTTCTACTCCTGCTGCAGAGCAATGGCCTGGGCGCCGGCGATTTGGCAGAACCGCGCCGTTAGCTACTGGGCATGCAACGCCTCAGCGGGTCACGTAGAACACACTTCACCGTGAAGCTATTTCTGACCGTTTCGCGTTGCGACAGCTATCGCAGGTTCGCGGGCATGCTGAACTGCCGAGTGCAGGTGTCTCTCGTCCTCACTAAGCGGCCGGGTTTGGGCATGACTCGCCCTGCTGGTCTACGGCAACGAGCCGCCGTTAAGGGTCGAACTTTGCCGTTCATAATAAGGACTGCGGCCGGCCCCGCATCGATTAAATCCCTAATCTCGCGGATAACTGGCTCTAACATGCAACACCTCCGGTGGCCTGCACACTACGATATGTCGAAGCTTTCGCGAGGCTTCTGCCCGCGTCAGTGCAAGCGATGGAGTTTCCTTCGGACCATCGCGAATGACCAGCCGGTTGTCGGCAACGCGGATCGCGGGGCCGGTGCCACTGACGGCGACGACGCCGTTGCGGATGGTGCAGTAATTCGTGTCGTCGGCGTGCATGGTCCAGGCTATCGCCCAGCCCGCTGCGCGATTAATCGCAATCTTCGGAGATGACGGATGATCTACGTGATGATGCTGTGCAGCGCTGCGCTCGGCTACTGCGCGACCGATGGCGGGATCAGCACCGGTTTTTTCGGGACGGTCGACGAATGCCGGAGCGAGGCTCGACTGTTCAACGACAGGCTGCGCACCCTGTCTCAGGCGCGAGAGGCGCACGAGGCCATGGAAACCTTGAGCGGCAGCCCGGCGAGCCCGGCGCTCGCTGCTCGTCTGGAATACCGCTGCTTTGAGAGACCGGGCTGGCAGCCTGTGCACTAGCGCCTCGCCCCCGCCCTCTTCGCCGCCCGCCAGCGCACGCCAACCCCGATCCCCCTCCCCATCGCCCGCCCTCGGACGCTTTCGATGCATCCAGCGCCCCGCTCCGTCGCCGGCTGGCGCTATCCGCGGCCGGCGCAGCTCGACCGGGCGCGGCTCGACCCGGCGCAGCTCGCGGCGCTTCGACCGGCCGGCGCTTCGACCAACAAAACGCTCGTTTGGTTATTGCGCGGCACTGGCGCGACACTGCCGCAGTATCACCCTCGCACTGCCGCAGTGAATTTCCAATGACTGGCTCGCACTGGCGCAGTGAATTCCAGTGGATCGCGACATAGTATAGCCCAAGTAATCGCGGACCGGGCGTCAAATAATCGCGCGGACGCGCGGGCGTTTCGCGGTTGCACCTAAGGTTCCTGACCGGAAATGCCTGCATCTAGGGGTTGAGCAAAGGGTGACGCCCCCTCCGGGTCCCCCCGGGCATCAGGTACCCGCCTTTGAGATCGATCACCTGCGCGTCGCCGCTGGTGCTGTCCGCCTCTCCGCTAGGCAGGATGGCGCGGATGCGGCCATCCTCGATCAGCACGGCAGTATCCGGCCGTAGGTTGGGCTCGACGCAGTCGATCAGGTTCGCATGACAAAGGATTGTCTTCATGAAGGCTATTCAGGCTGAAATCTGATGAAAGATCCTCGCGTGGTGTCGGTGATCCAAGAGCGATCTTTGTAGACCAAAGTGCCAGCTTCACCAGCGCGCAGTGGCGCTGGCTCCGGGCGCGACGACCGCGTCCGTCAGGGCAGACTCATGCGCCATGTGGTCGTAGCTCTTGGGGGCAAACCACAACGGGTAATCGCCGAAGCGGATCAGCGGGTATTTCGCCGGTTTATTCGCCGAGCGGCAGCTCGGCAGGCATTCGATCATCGTGTCGTGATCGGGGTCGCAGAAGAACGGGATTGCATAGCGGACCTCGCCCAAAACGTTGCGCGCCCGATGCGGCGTCGCCAGAAACCGCTCGTTGGTTTAGCGATGCAGGATGTCGCCGCCGTTGACGACGACATAGGCGCCC
>DASXMJ010000107.1 GCA_036495685.1 Candidatus Binataceae bacterium
GCTCGGGGAGTCCTTTGGCGCGCGCGGTACGAACGAACTCCGAGTTCTTGATTTCCAGAATCTGGGATCGCATCAGGCGCATGAGGCCCGCCATGCCGGCCACGCCCAACACAAACACTGGAAGCACCAGATGGTTTATGCGGTCGGCGATTCTGCTCCAGAAATCGAGCGTAGCGTAGTCAACCGAGTAAGTGCCGCCCACGGGGAACCATCCGCTGTAGAGCGCGAAGTACATCATCAGGAACGCAAGAAAGAAGTTCGGCACCGACATTCCGAAGAAGGCCAGAAAGGAAAGTATCCGGTCCCAAATCGAGTTTTGATTGACCGCGACCACGATGCCGATCGGGATCGCGAGCATCCATGAAAAGAGCATTGAGCTCGCCGAGAGGATAATCGTGTTTAGAGCACGTTGGCCAATCAGCGAGCTCACGCTGACGTGGTAAGCGAGTGAGAACCCCAGGTCTAGATGCAGCATGGACCAGAGCCACTTGAAGTAACGGACCAGCAAGGGCTGATCGAGTCCGAATTCGACCTGCATCTGCTTGATAACCTGCGGCGAGATTTGCGGGTTCATTTTAAGGGTTGAGAGAAAGTCGCCGGGAGCCAGCGACATGACCAGGAACGACAGGAGTGTGATCCCCACCAGCAACGGGATCATGTTGATCAGTCTGCGTACGAGGAATCGTCCCATCCGGATAGCGCCTGTGCTATTTGACTTTGAACTGGATCCACTCTGGTCGGTAGAGCTCGCCCCAGACGGTCGGATAGTAGTTCTCCACTGAATTCTTCCATGCCGCGTATTGGGTCACGCGTACCGTTTGTATCACCGCAAGCTGGTCATGAAGAATTTCCTGTACCCGCCAGTAGTAGGGGGCACGTTTTGCAGGATCCATCACCGATGCGCCCTTGAGCATCATCTCATCGATTTCCGCTTCCCAGGGGGTCGCAGGCTTGGACTGATTGGGATCCCAGATGTGTAGATTGCCAGAAGAGAGATAGAAGTTCGCACCGTCATTCGGATCGATCGAACTGGTGAATCCCATCAGCATGCAGTCCCAGTCGAAGGAGGTATCGAGTTTTTCGACGAGCGTATTGAAGTCCAGGGGGCGGTAGTTGACTTTGATGCCGAGACTTTCAAGGTCCTGTTTGTAAATGACGCACATCTGGTTGGATTCGGGACTACCTGTCGGAGACGTCATGGTGAATTCCAAGCGGTTACCCTTGGAATCGACACGCACCCAGGGGGCAATGAGATGGTACCCTCCCGCTTCGAGCAATCGCGCGGACTCAGCAAGATCGTAATCGTAATCCTTCAAATTCGGATTGTGATAAATGGTGTTGGCCGGCGGGATGTCTGAAATCGCCGGGGTCGCAAGGCCGTGAAAACAGAGATCGATGATACCCTGCTTATCGAGAGCGTGCGCCATCGCACGCAGGAAATTCAGGTCTGTGAACCAGGCGAGCTTGGGGCTGGCGACGCCGTTCTTCACGAAGAATCGCGGGTTGCGATTGAAACAGAAGAAAAGCGATCCTGTGTCGGGGCCTATCTCGCTGAGAGTTATCTTGAGCTTTGCGGCCTGTTGCTTGAGATCGACTACTTCTCTTGGAGGCGGTGCGTAGACATCCACCTGTCCCACGAGAAATCGCAGATAGGCTGCGTTTCGATCCGGTATGACGAGCCGCGTGCGACCTCGTAGCCGCGGAAGGCGCCCCGATAGCTCATCGGCCATCCAGAAATCGGGGTTGCGTTCGAACTGCACGACCTGGCCTGGAACGTAACGCGTTATCCGGAAGGGTCCGTTACCAATGATCATGCGGGGTGGGGTGTCGATACCCCACGTGTGGTTGAATTTTCCAGCATCGTAGGCGGGCTTCAGAACATGTTCGGGAATTATCGGAATTCCCAGCGCATACAGAAGAGGTGCAAACGGATGGGGCAGCGAAACCACCACTGTGTAGTCGTCCGGTGCCGTAACCTTAAGAGGCTTTCCATCAACGGACAGTGTGGAACGCATGCTGGTCGGAATCCTGGGGTCATAGATCACCCTTAAAGTAAACAGAACGTCGCTCGCGGTAACCGGCTGACCATCAAACCATTTGATACCGCGGCGCAGGTGAAAAGTCATCGTCTTTTCATCCTGCGAGATCTCCCAGCTCTGCGCGATGCGCGGTTGGGGAAGAAGCGTGCGATAGTTAACCTGCAGGAAACTTTCGAAGGTGTCCCCCAGTAGCCTGCCGGAGGTGGCGTCGGTCACGAGAATTGGATTGAAAGTGCGCGGGTCGTTGGGGATGGCGCTGTAAAGATTCTGTTGCGTTGCGTGATCAATCGTGGGCCGGCTCACATGGCATGCCCCCAATGCCAACGCGCACAGCAACGCCGCGACAAACTTGACCGCTCTATGGATTCGCATCGCCCAGGTTGGCTTGCTCGCCTGCCGAGGAGGGGGACAGAACGAACACCGAGTCAGGCACTTCACCGTTGATGATCGGGCGTTTGTAATGGAATGAGATGCGGCTGCGTGCCTTGGGAAAGGTCGCCTCCACCGCATAGGGAAACATCAGCCCGCCCACATCCTGGTATTCGCCGTAGCGCACTTCGTAGTCGACGGTTCCGTCAGCATCGCGCATCCGGACCAACGCAAGTTGGTCGTCCTGAAATCCCAGTTCGCGATGCGCGGAGTTCTCTACGCTCCACGAGGCGACCGTCATCACGCCCTCGCTCACGATCGCGTCGGGCGGACGCGTGGCAAGCGCGGCGGAGTCGGGAGCGATTCCCAGCAGCAGCGTCACCGCGTCGGCAGGCGCCAACGGGATCTGGATAAATTGGTTCAGGGTGTCCGCGGTGGCGGCGGCGCGGGTGAAGCGGTTTCGCGAGGGTTCAAAAATCGTCAGCTCTTTTCCGCTGGTCGCAACGATCAGCGCGACGTTGAATGCCGAAAGCGCCTCTACACGAAGGCGATCGGGGCGCTTGGCGACGATCTGTTCGCGGACCTTGGGCGGATGCCGATCCGGCGCCGAGTATTCCATCACCGCGTCGGTCTGCATCGACACCAGCGCTCGATCACGTTCCGCCACTTTCTCCGTCAACTGATGAATCAGCGTCGCGCGATCTTGCGAGAGTTCTATGGTGCCGGAGGGGGAACTGCCCGGACCCAACGACGCACAGGCCGGGAGAAGGGTCGCGAGTGCGACGATCGCGGTCAGGCGCCCGAGCGATCGCATCGCGTGTCCGGCCCAACGGCTCAATGCACCGTATTTTGCGCATGCTCGAGGACTTGCAGCTTGTCCTTGAGCCGCGCGACTTGATCAGATTCCTGCGCCTTCTTGAGCGCGTCGTTGTATTCGTGCGTGGCTTCGCGCACCTTGCCGATCTTCCGATAGGCGTCGCCGAGGTGTTCGGTGATCGTCGGATCGCTGCCGGTCAGATTGACCGCACGCTCGAGCTCATCGACGGCCTTCTTGTATTCGCCCTTCTGGTAATACACCCAGCCGAGGCTGTCGATGTAAAAGCCGTCCTCCGGCTGAACATCGAGGGCGCGCTTGATGAGCCGCTCGGCCTCTTCGAGGTTCTTGCCCTCCTCGGCATAGGTGTAGCCGACGTAGTTGAGTGCCTGAGCGTTCTTGGGGTTAAGCTCGATCGCCTTCTTCATCTCAACCATGCCCGCTTCGCGCTGCTTGTCGAGATCGAGGCAAGCCCCGAGCTTGAAATGAAAGTCATCATTGCGTGGATCGATCGCGACTATGTTCCGCGCGATCGCAATCGCGGCGGCATAATCTTTCTTCTCGGTGTACACTTCGCGCAGAAAGCCCATCAGCTCGGTGTCGTTGGGCTTGAGCTTCAAGGCCTCATTTAGCGCATCGATCGATTTGTCGTAGTGATCCTGCTTGTCGTAGATGATGGCGAGCTGGATGCGGGACTCGACATAGTGATCATCGGTCGGGGGAACCTGCTCGAACTCGGCGATCGCGCGGTTGTAGTCGTTCAACTCCATGTACACCGCGCCCAGGTAGAACCGGACCTGCATGTTGTTCGGCTCGGTCCCAAGCACCAGGTTGAACTGGGTTGCGGCCTGGTCGTAGTCGCCGTTGCGGAAGTAGAGAAGCCCGATCTTGGTCCGCGTGTCGGTCGGATTGGTCTCGATGCCTTCCAGCTGCCGCAACTCGCCCAGCGCTTCGTCGTACTTCTTCTGGCCGACATAGATTTCGGCCAGGCGTTTGCGCGCGAGCTCGTTGTTCGGATTTATCTGGATGATCTTCTTGTAGTACGCGACTGATTCTTCCGGCTTGTTCTGCAAAATCCGCAGGGTAGCGAGGTCGAGCAACACTAGTTCCTGTTCCGGATTTCGTTCCAGCGCTTGCTGGTAATAGTGATCGGCTTCATCGTACTTCTTGGCTCCTACCATCACGCGGCCCGCGTAGTAGTAGCCAAGGAACGAGCCCGGATCGAGCGCAATCAGGCTCTGAAAGGTGTTCTCCGCCTCGGTGAAATCGCCGCGCTTGGCGTACAACGTTCCCAGATAGAGGTACGCCTCCTGATTCTTGGGACTGAGCCGGAGAACTTCCTTGTAGTAGCGTTCCGCGGTCGCGTCATCCCCGAGTGCCGAGCTTATTCCGGCGGCGAGCAGGCGCGCGTCGACCGAATTAGGATTGACCTTGAGCGCCTCGTTCGCTTCCTGGAGCGCTTCTTTCAACCGGCCGTCGCGTACATAAAGAGTCGCAAGGCGGACCCGCAGCTGGGCGTTGGTTGGATCGTAGCGAACCGCGTCTTCATAACCCTTGAGCGCGCCTTCGCGATCGTTGTCGTTGTTCGCGGTCTCTGCGATCAGGAACGCGCCCATCGCCTTGGCGTCGGAGGGTATTTCGACGGCGGGCGCTCCGCCAAAATTGTTAGCATCACCGGCGCTCGCGGTTTCCGGAGTCTCCGGTGGGCGTTGCGCGGTTTGCGCACATCCCACCAAGACCACCGACGCGACCGCGAGCACGCCCACCACGCATTTGGCTGAAAATTTCATTAATTTGACGGGCGAGTCCAGAGCGTTTCTCGAACCAATTTAATAGCACTATGCCTGACTATTTGGGGAGAGCACCACCCCTACCCTTGGCGCCAAACCTCGCGGCACCCTTCCATTATACGTCTCGCATCCTCGGAATCGATATAAAAAACCCGGGTCAGGCGAAATTGTCGCCTTGCCTGCCTCCACCCCTTCGGTTAGAGCGTCTCCTTTACGGTGCCCAGTAACTCTCAATCACAACCGAACCACGAGTCTTTCTCCGGACAATCCACCCTCACCCGTCTGACGTCGCGCCGGACTCTCGGGTTCGCTTCGCTGGTGTGCCTGATGTATCTGGTCGTGAGCGGCGGGCCGTACGGAATGGAGGACGCGGTCCGTTTCGCCGGCCCGAAGCTGGCAATTCTCCTGTGTTTGATCGTGCCGTTGACCTTGAGCGTGCCGACTGCGCTGATGGCTGCGGAGCTCACGGCCCTGCGGCCCGTAGAGGGTGGATTCTACTTTTGGGTCAAAGAAGGGCTGGGCCCCTTCGCGGGCTTCGCTGAAGCTTACTTGACCATTCTCTACACCGCCGTGGACATGGCGCTCTATCCTGTCCTGTTCGCAGCGTACCTGTCGTACCTGCTCTCGCTCGGGCCTGCCGCGCAAATCGCAATGGGCGTGGGCCTGGTCTGGCTGGCGGGATTACTCAACCTCGCCGGCGTCCGCCCGGTCGGCGACGCTTCGATTGTACTGGCCACCCTACTCTTGCTGCCGTTCGTCATTTTGATCGCGCTTGGCTGGACACGTATTGCGAATTTTCAGATGCCTTCTGCGCCGCTTTTCGGGACCGATCCTCTGGGAGCACTGGGCGCCGGGTTGACGGTTATCATCTGGAACTTCGGCGGATGGGAAAATCTGAGCGTCGTCTCGGCGGAAATAGAAAACCCGCGCCGCAACTACGTCCGCGCGATCGCAGTCGCAGTTCCGCTGGTGGCCGCCGGTTACCTTCTGCCCCTGATGGTTTCTTTGAGCGGCGCCAACAACGGCGCGAACTGGCAGGAGGGCTGGTTCTCGCAGGTCGGCACTGAACTCGGCGGCCGGACGCTGGGCGGGGCGATAGCTATCGGGGGCAGCGTGATGGCGTTTGCGGTCTTTCAAGCCGCGATGCTGTGGGTCTCGCGGATGCCCTATGTGCTCGCGCGCGAGGGTTATTTGCCGGCCGCGCTTCGCGAAATATGGGCCACCACGGCGACGCCTCGAAGATCGATCATCTGGTGCTGCGTCATCTTCATGCTGCTGGTTCCATTAGGCTTTCTCGCGCTGGTGGTACTCGATGTTTTCTTCTATATGGCGGCCCTAGCCCTCGAGATGGCGGCGCTGGTTAAGCTGCGGCAGCTCGTTCCCGACCGTGAGGGTTTGTTCACTATCGGTGGGGGAAGAGCCGGACTCATGCTGACGGTGATATTGCCTCTACTGACCTGGTTTGCAACTTTCGGACTCGCGGTTTCCACGGGCGACGGCAAACGCGACTTTGCAATCGCTCTACTGCTGGCGCTAGCCGTGTGGCCGGCTTACTCGCTAACCCGGCGGCGTTGGGGCGGACCGGCCAGCATTCAAGAGCAACCCGGCTATAGCGGTGCGTCGACCACCTCATCGAAGCGCGAATAGTCGACCATCGGTGTTCCGCCGCCCCGGAAGCCGGTGATGTCGGCCAGTCGCTTGCCCCACAGTACGTCTTCGGCTCCGTAGTACTGTCGTGCATTGATGGTCTGCGAAAAAGTCTCCTCCAGTCCAGTCAAGGATATGACGATCATGACGCCCGCGTCCCTGAGCGACTCGGGCGTCTCGCCCGAGAGCGGACTATCAGGCGTGATCTGATGAACGGCAGTCCAGCTCAGGCTAAATAGCGCGCTGCGCTCGCGCTGCAATCGGAGATCGTAAAATCGGCGCAGCCGTTCGCCCTCGGCCGTGACCTCGATGCGCGAAAAGGTCAGATGGACCTGCGCTTCGAGAATGTGGCTCTCGCGCAGATTCGCCATCCTAAACATCAAGCTCGGAAAGCCATCGCGCCTCGACACCACCATATAGCGGCTAAAGCGCACGAGCGCCCTGGGCAGCGAGAACTTAGCGAACACCAGGCCGGTCATCAGGGCGAGTCCGACCAGACCCATCAGCGCTTCGACCGAAACCAACGCGTTCGAGATTAACGTGGTCGGATGGAGCACGCCGTACCCGATCGTCGACATGGTCTGCACACTGAAAAAGAACATGTCGGGATACGAGCCGGGCCGTGAACCCTGCACCCCTCCGTCGAACCAGTAGGCCAGACCGAACAGCGCGTTGGCGGCGGTAAACACGCCCAGCACCAGCAACAGCAGAATCGGCCATGGCGAGCGAACCAGGAAGTAGTAGAGATCCGCAAACGGTCGCAAACCGCCGCCGCCGCCGACACTCTGATAAGACTCGGATGGGTCCTCGTCCATCCCTCGAAATATTCCCCCCCCCGGCGCGATCGGCTCACCGCCAGTGCGACTGCACTAAAAGCGCTCCGCTCCGCGCTCTGGCGCGAATCAACTACCTCCCCCCAACCGCTTCCGCGGGCGCTTCGCCACCTCGCCTCGGGGTCGCGAGGCTTACCTTCCGAATGCGCCGCGCAGTGCCTCGCCTGCCTCCTTGATTCCTGCTTTGCCCTGGTCCAGTGCGTCTGCGAAGCTCACGAAGCCGTGAGTGACGCCGTGGTAGCGCGTAAGCGTGACCGGTACGCCGGCTTTTTTCATCTGCTCCGCGTATCGCTCGCCCTCATCGCGCAACGGGTCGTGACTCGCGGTCTCCACCAGCGCCGGAGGCAGGCCGGCCAGGTCGTTCGCTTTGTTGGGACAGGCCAGCGGATTGGCAGCGTCTGCCGGTTCGTTCAGGTAGTGACCCCAGAACCATTCCATGTCGGGGCGTGACAGCACGAGCCCGTCGTCGGAGAATTCCTTTTGCGATGGAGTGTCGTTCGCGGCCGAAATCGCGGGATAGAAGAGCAGCTGAAAAACGAGCTGCGGGCCTCCACGGTCGCGCGCCATCAGGGCGCAGGTCGCGGCGAGGTTGCCGCCGGCGCTGTCACCCCCGACTGCGACGCGATTCGGATCACCTCCAAATGACGCCGCGTTAGCGGCGACCCATTTGGTTGCCGCGAAGCAATCCTCGGGCGCCGCAGGAAATTTGTGCTCCGGCGCCAGCCGGTAGTCCACCGACACCACGATACATCCGGCAGCATTGGCCAGCGAGCGGCAGAGAACGTCGTGGGTCGTGATACTGCCGAGCACCCATCCGCCGCCGTGGAAATACACGAGCACACCCTTCGGGACCCTGCCCTCGGAGGTATAGATTCTTACCGGAACCGGCGCATGCGGGCCTGGAATATGCTGATCCTCAACGCGGTAGACCGCGGGGGGCTCGACGGTACGCGCTTCCAGCAGGGCCCGCATCTTCGCGCGCGCCTGCTCAGGTGTTTCCGCGCGCAGAAACATCGGTCCGGAAGCGTTCGCAAAATCAAGCATCGCCTTCATTTGTGGGTCGAGCGCCGCAGCCATCGTCAATCACCTCGCGGAAGTCGGAGTCTCAGTAATTCACCACAAAGGACCCGGGAAGAAAAACCCGGGGTCCAAAACCACCACGCCGCCGCAAAACAGTACAGCCGTTTGGTTCGGACGGCTATCACAAGCGCACGTGGCGGAGGCGTAGTGCGTTGGTCACTACGGAGACTGAACTCAGGCTCATGGCCGCGCTTGCGATTATCGGACTCAGCAGCAG
>DASXMJ010000108.1 GCA_036495685.1 Candidatus Binataceae bacterium
GCAGAAGGCGTGCAAGCTGAGTGGTCTGCGGACCATCTCGGAGTAACTAACAATCAGCGCCCCCGGATGAAAGCGCCCGATTCCCAACCCTTGCGGGCAACCCAGCTTTCTCGCGTATCGCGGCGGACCGGTTTGCTGTCCCTGCGGCGGGCGGGTTGGTTCGATGGCCGAAACTTACGCGGCGTTAGATTTCCCCGCCAGTTGATGCTTTGATCGGCGGTGACCCGCCGGTGGGAGGAAACCATGAATTTCAGCGAAATCATCTACGACAAGTCCGATCACATCGCGACCGTAACCTTCAATCGCCCGGAAAAAATGAACGCGTGGACCCCGACCATGGGTGCGGAAACCCGAACCGCCCTGCTCGACGCCGACCGCGATCCCACCATCGGCGCGATCATCGTCACGGGTGCGGGCCGCGCCTACTGCGCGGGCGCCGACATGGGCGGGTTGTCGGAAATTTCTTCCGGCCGCGCTAGCGCGACCGGAGGTGGCTCGGGCCCATCTCCCGATCCGGAAGAATGGCTTCGAGCGCAGCGTCCTGATTATCGCAACCAGTACGCCTACGTCCTTGGCCTCAGCAAGCCGGTCATCGGTGCCATCAACGGCGCGTGCGTCGGTCTCGGCTTTACGACCTGCTTGTACCAGGACATCCGCATCGCGTCCGAAAACGCGCGGATGGGGCTGATCTTCGTGCAGCGCGGCCTCGCGATCGAACACGGGTCCTCGTGGATGCTGTCCCGCATCGTTGGCGTGGCCCGCGCCGTTGAGCTGGCCGTCACCGGGCGGCTGGTCGACGCGGACGAAGCACTCCGAATCGGACTGGTGCATCGCGTCGTTGCGCAGGCCAGGTTGATTGAGACCGCGCGCGAAGTTGCCGGTCATATCGCAAACAACTGTTCGCCGCTGGGCGTCTCGGAAGCGAAGAAACTGGTGTGGCGACACTTGTTCACCGACCTGGCGACCGCAATCCGCGAGGACGACGAGTCGATGACGATGATGACCCGCTCGGAAGATTTCAAGGAGGGCGTGCGGGCCTTTATCGAAAAGCGCCCTGCCAAGTACCAGGGCAGATAAGCATCCGGAAATCCGCAGATTCGCGCGGCTTGAGCCTTCGCGATATCTGCGGATGGGTGTGCTAATTGTCCAGCGGATGTTTGAACTTGCGGTCGGGATGACGGACAGTCAGCACCGGCGCATGACACTTCTGCACCACCCGCTCCGCCACGCTCCCCATTAGAACGTGCGCCAGCCCGGTGCGCCCATGAGTGCCGAGCACTACCAGGTCAGCATTTTCGGTCTGGGCCGCGTGGAGAATTTCAAGAAAAGGTGATCCGACTTTGAGGAGGCTCCTGCTCTTGAGACCGTGGTCGCGCAGGCGCTGCACGATCTTGTCCAACTCGCGCTGCGCTATAATGCGTTGTTCTTCCGCTATCCGGCTCATGGCGCCGAGATCCATCGCCGGTCCCAGGTCGGGGCTCGCCATTACTGGCGCCAACGGCTGATCGACGTGAAGAATCACCAGTTCGGCGCCAAACTTGTGCGCCAGGTCCTCCGCGTAGCTCAGCGCCCGCGACGAATCTTCAGAGAAATCAGTCGCGGCCAGGATTTTGCTAATGTTCGGCACGTTGCGAACGATACGCCCACCTAGGGTGACTGGCAAGCACGATAACAGTCTCGACGAGGACTGGCGCGCCGCTTTAAAATCAGGGAAATTGAATGGGAGCCATGCGCAAACAGTCCGATCAACTTTTCAGCGAGTTCGAACGCTCCATCGATGAGTTCTTCGACGAGCTCTTGATCGACCGATGGCAGTGCGGCGCGGGCGAACAATTTGCCGACGCCGAAATCGTCGACTACGCGGACCGCTACGAGATTCGCCTGGCGGCGGAAGGAGTTGATCCGGAAAAGATCCAGGTGGAAACTCTCGGACGCCGGCTGACGGTGAGTGCCTCTGCGGGAGCGCACCGCAACCTGGTAAGAGCTTTTACCTTTGCCGAGAATGTCGACGCGGAAGCAGCGTCCGCGCGATGGTTAACCGGTCGGCTGACGATCACTCTACCCAAACAAAAGGCTCGCCGCATCTATCTCAAGGATTCCTGACCGGCCCCACCTGGGAGTGCCGGAACTTCGATGGACACTGAATCAACTGGCTCCAAGACTGCCCGTGAATTGAAGGCTGCGGCACCCACCGTGGAGCTTAAAGCCTCGGATCTCCGTGGGCGTGCTCCGGTCGCCGCCGACGAATTGGTCCGCGCCGCGGAGTCGCTCGAAGCAAGCGAGCTACTGGGCCAGAATCGCGCCCTGGGCGCGATTCAACTTGCGATCGGGATCGATGCACCCGGCTACAATGTCTTTATCAGCGGGCTTCGCACCCGCAACGAACGCGAATCCGCGCTGCGGTTGCTCGACGAGAAGGCGGCCACGATGCCGACGCCGGGCGACTGGGTCTACGTCAACAACTTCCGCAGTCCGGAAGCTCCCGTCGCGATCTATTTGAAAGCAGGTCAGGGACGCGACCTGACCCAAAAGATGCACGATCTGGTCGGTTACGTGATCGAACAGCTGCCCAAGGCGTTTCGGCGCGAAGACTTCGATCGCGAACGAACCACGCTGCGGGACAAGTACAACCGGCGTGCGCAGGAGCTGTTTGGCGGTCTGGAAGCGCGTGCGCGCGAGCGCGGCTTCGCGCTCCAGGGCTCGCCCGCCGGTCAAATCGTCTTCATCCCTCTGATCGAAGGAAAAATGCCGGAGTCTCCGGAAACTCTCCAGAAAAACATCGCAACCCGCTCCGATGAAGAGCGTGAGCGACTCGGCCGAGCACAGGCGGAGCTCCAAGATGAGCTCGCCAAACTGGTTATGCGCCAGCAGGAAGTGACGCGCGAGCTGATCGAGGACATTCGCGCGATTGAGCGATCATTCGCAGCACGGCTGATAACCCCCGCCATCGAGGAGACCAAGCGTCATTTCAGCAACCCGGGGGTAACCAGCTACCTCGATCAGGTCGCGGAGCATATGCTGTCCCATCTCGATCGCTTCCGCGAAGCTGCGGAACCGCGCCAAGGTGAAGACGCCCACCCGCTTGCCGATGAGGCGCCGCGCTGGTTTGAGTACCAGGTCAATCTGCTGGTCGACAACTCCAGCACCAAAGGCGCGCCGGTGGTCAGCGAAGACGCGCCGACCTATCGCAATCTCTTCGGGACTATCGAGCGCTGGATTGACCCGCTGGGTCGCAACGGGACCAATTTCACCCGAATCATCGGCGGCTCTTACCTCAAGTCTCATGGCGGATTCCTGGCGCTCGATCTCGAAGACGCGGTGATCGAACCCGGCGTATGGAAGGCTTTGAAACGCAGCCTGAAGTCGGGCCGGATGACGATCGAGACGTTCGAGCCGATCCCATTTTTTTCGACCAGCGGACTTCGGCCGGAGCCGATCGAGGTGCACACGAAGCTGGTGGTGCTGGGCGGGCCGTATCTTTACAACCTGCTCTACTTCTACGATTCCGAGTTCGCGGACCTGTTCAAGGTCAAGGCGGAGATGCGGCCAGCGGTTGCAGCCGATCGTGACGCTGCGCTCCACTATGCCGCGCGGGTGGGCGCGCTGGCGCGACGGGAGGCGCTGGGTCCGTTCTCCGCCTCGGCGCTCGAAAAAATCGTCGAGTACGGAATGCGCCTGGCCGGAGACCGCACCCGGGTAGTCGCGATACTGGAGCCGGTCGATGATCTGGCGCGCGAGTCGGCGTTTTTCTCGCGCGCCGAGCACGCCGCGCAGGTTGAAGGCTCGCACGTCGAGCGTGCGCTCGGCGAGCGGGTCCTCCGGCGGAATTTCATCGAAGAGGAAATCCGCCGCCTTATCGCTCGCGGCATACTGGTGGTGAACATCAAGGGCAGCGCGGTCGGGCAGATCAACGGGCTTGCCGTGCTCGATGTCGGCGGCTACAGCTTCGGCCGGCCCTCGCGGGTCACCGCCACCGCTGCGATGGGGCAGGCGGGCATCGTCAACATCGAGCGCGAATCGCGGCTCTCCGGCTCCACCCACGACAAGGGCGTGATGATCCTGAGCGGATTTCTACGCTCCCGATTCGGGCAAGTGCAGCCGATCGCGATGACGGCGTCGATTTGCTTCGAACAATCCTATTCGGGAATCGATGGCGACAGCGCCAGTTCCACCGAACTCTACGCTCTGCTCTCAGCTCTGGCGGGCGTTCCAATTCGGCAGGAGCTGGCGGTGACCGGTTCGGTCGATCAGTACGGAAACGTGCAGGCCATCGGAGGCGCGAACGAGAAAATCGAGGGCTATTTTCGCGTGTGCAAGGCGATCGGCTTGACGGGAAGCCAGGGCGTGATGGTGCCGCGCGCGAACGTCGAGAACCTGATGCTCGATCCCGAAATCGTCGCGGCGGTTAACCAAGGCCAGTTCCATATCTACCCCATCGACACCATCGACCAGGGTATCGAGTTGCTTACCGCGGTCCGCGCCGGTGCGCTCGACGAACCGGGGACCATCAATTGCCTCGTGATGGAGCGGCTCAAGGCCCTTTCGGAGGCGTTGCTCAATCGGGGCGCGACGGAAACCCGCATCGTGCAGGAGAGCGCTCCCGCACCTGCGCCGCCGCAGCCGCCAGCCCCGCCCGAGCCGCCACGCTAAGGCGGTGCGTTGTGATCGCGTTCAGGGCTCTCGCCGATGCCGCTTGATCTCAGATTCGATGCGACCGACGTCGCACTGTTCGCTGACCTCTACGAGTTCACCGTAAGCGCAGCGTTCTTCGAGCAGCGGATGAACGAGACCGCGGCGTTCGAGCTCTCGCTGCGCCGCCTGCCGCCCAACCGCGGCTACATGGTGGCCGGCGGCATCGAACGGATTCTGGAGACGCTCGAAGAATTCCACATCGATGAAACGGCGGTAGCACATCTCGAGTCGCTGAAACTGTTCAAACCCGAGTTCCTTGAATTTCTGGCCGGCCTGCGCTTCACCGGCTCGGTCCGGGCGCTGCGCGAGGGGACGATTTTCTTCGGCGGAGAGCCGATCCTAGAAGTCTGCGCGCCCCTGATCGAAGCGCAACTTGTCGAGACGCTGCTCCTCAACCAAATTGGATTCGCGACCATGGTTGCCACCAAGGCCGCCCGATGCTTTTCCGCCGCTCAGGGACGCCGGCTGGTGGACTTTGGACCGCGCCGCGCCCAAGGCGCTGATGCGACTTTGATTACGGCACGCGCAAGTTATCTAGCCGGGTTTCACGGTACCGCCAACGTCGCCGCCAGCCGCCGTTACGGAATTCCGGTCTACGGAACTATGAGCCACAGCTTCGTGATGGCGCACGAACGCGAGCTCAAGGCGTTCGACGATTTTGCCGGCAGCTTTCCCCGACTCAGCACGCTGCTGGTCGACACCTACGACAGCGTCGTGGGGGTTCAGAATGCTGCCAAAATCGGGGTGAAGCTCCGCGAAGTGGGTGGCAAACTGGGCGGCGTTCGCCTCGACAGCGGACGGCTTTTGGATCTAGCGACTCAGGCGCGCAAGATTCTCGACGTTGCCGGCCTCAATGACGTTCCGATTTTCGCAAGCGGCAATCTCGATGAGTATCGGATCGCCGAGCTGCTTGCCGACGGCGCGCCGATCGATGCATTCGGCGTCGGAACCGCACTGGCGGTCAGCGACGATGCGCCGGCAGGCGATTTCAATTACAAACTGGTGGAATACCGCGGTGAGCCGCGCATGAAACTGTCTGCCGGCAAAGCCTCTACCCCCGGCCGCAAGCAGATTTTCCGCGCCCGCAATGCTGCGGGCACCGACCATTCCGATCTGGTTGGCCTGATCGATGAGAGTGTCGCCACCGTGACGCGTGAATTCCGCCAGCCCCCCGCGACCGTCGCAGCGATTGTCGAAACGCAGATGGAATGCGGTCGGCGCAAACTGCCTCGACCGGCCCTCGAGGAATTGCGTGCGCAGACGCTGGCAGAATTTCCGCATCTCGACGCCCGCCTAAAGGCTTTGCGGAAACCCGCCGAGTATCCGGTCCGTCCAACCGCGACGCTCAACGCAATGATTATCAGCGAAACACTGAAATCAGAGCATCGCCAGGACTGAGCCAGCCATAGACCAACTCTTGGTCCGAAAGGTCGTCTGGGCTGTTAGCGGAGGTACTATTCTCCGAGCTTCGTCTCAGGTCTGTCTGAGCACGCGCTGGCGCAAAAAATCGGGCGCACCGATCCGCCCGCGAAGCGTTCGTGTCCAATTTCTCCGTTCAGAAAAAACGCGTGAACTTAACCGGCAGAGGCTGCAGTCTTGGTGCCCGATAACATTGCCACCGCGCCGCGCAGGCACTGTTCGGTGGTGCGCCAGTCGATACAAGGATCAGTAACGGAAACCCCATACTTGAGCTTGGACCGATCGCTGTTGATCGGCTGACTGCCGGCATCAAGATTGCTCTCCATCATTACGCCCATGATGGCCCGCGAGCCCGCGAAAATCTGCGCCACGAGCGTGTCGAACACCAGGGGCTGCTTGCGAAAATCCTTGTTGGTCTGTGCGTGCGAACAGTCGACCAGCACGCGCGGTTCCAGGCCGCTCCGTTCCAGCATCTTCACGCATTCCGCGATGCTGCTGTTGTCGTAGTTCGGATTGTGTCCACCGCGCAGCACCACGTGAGTAGCAGGGTTGCCGGTGGTTCGGATTATCGCGCTCATCCCTTCCTGCGTGATGCCCAGGAAAGAATGCGGACGGCGCGCCGATTCGACCGCATTGATCGCGGTTTGCAAGTTGCCGTCGGTGGTGTTTTTGAATCCCACCGGCATGGACAGGCCGCTAGCCATCTCGCGATGGGTCTGCGACTCTGTGGTTCTCGCGCCGATCGCCGACCAGGAGATCAGGTCCGCGATGTACTGCGGTGTGATCGGGTCGAGCATCTCCGTCGCTGCCGGTAATCCCATCTGGTTGATTTCCATCAACAACCGCCGTGCGATGCGCAGCCCTTCGCGCATGTTGCAGCTGTCGTCCATGTCGGGATCGTTGATCAGGCCCTTCCATCCCACGGTGGTACGCGGTTTCTCGAAATACACACGCATCATCACGAACATCTCGTCCATGACTTCCTCGCGCAGTGCGGCGAGACGCCGAGCATAGTCGAGCGCGGCGGCGGGGTCGTGAATGGAGCAGGGGCCGACGATACAAAGGATGCGTGGGTCCCGGGCGGCCAGAATCGCGCGAACCGTCTCGCGCGCTTCGACGACCACCGCGGCCACTGTCGGATCCGCCGGGAGCTCCCCTTTGAGCGCACGTGGAGAAATGAGCGGCTCCGCCCCGCGAACGTGTATGTCCTGAATTTGGCGCATTTCCGAACAACTACTAATATCGGAAAGCCTCCATGCAGCAAAATACGCGTCAATCTTCCCCTGGTCGGTTCGATGACGCACCTACTCTCCAATTAGGCGAGAGAGCGATATGATGAGCCAAATGCGCTCTGATTGTTGCAGCTGAGGCTCTTTGGACCGCCTTCTGAAAGGCCACTGTGAGCGAGCAGACTGAACTATCTCCCCTTCCGAAAACGCCCGTCAGTCCGGGAATTATCCCCTGGTGGCGGCGCCCTCTCTTTTGGCGGGCCATGGCAGGAATGGGGCTCGCCGTGGCGCTGGCCGCGCTCATCGTGTTGGCAGAGTTCTCGCGGGTACTGAGCCACCGCACCACGAACTACCTTCGCCACCTGCACGCGATGAACCAGACCGTTCAGCAATTGAAGCGGCGAATCGTTTCGGTGGAACGGCGCAGCGCGACCGTGGCGGAGCGGGCATCTGCCGACGAAACTTTGAAGCGCATAGTGGCCGCGCCCGATTTACGGACCATCAAGCTCACTGGTGCGGACGGGGCGAAAGCAGCAGGTGCACGGGTCCCACTTCCGTCCGGAACTCTCGCGATGAGCGCCGCTCAACGTGCGGCGGTTCTTCAGGTCGCCGGAATAAGGGCCGCGACGAAGGGCACCGTCTATCGGGTGTGGTGGGAGGAGAAACGCAAGCCCGAAACCCTGGCGGCCGAATTCATTCCTGACTCGGACGGCAAAGCAACAGTCCCGATGCCAATGCCGCCGCAACAAGCCTCGACGGTTACTGTAACGCGCGAAGTCGGTACCGATGCGCCCAAGCCATCGGGAGCCACCGTATTGAAAGGCCGAATAACCTCGGCGCCTTCGCGTTAATCAAATTTTCGAATTCCCGAAGTAGATCGGTCAAGGAGTCATTTTTCTCAGAAACAGCCCGTCCTGACAGAAATGAATAACCGTTCCCGAAATAGTGATCGCAGATGATGAGACATCTATTCCTGGCTGCTCTGACTGCGACGCTGAGCGCCCTCTCGCCAATTTCCTTTCCTGGTGGCGAAAGCGGCGTCGGCTTCGACGACCTCGGCTTCGCGCCATCGCTTCATCGCGTGCTCGTTCCGGGCGGGCGTACTGGAAAGCTGATGCTCATCGATCCAGAAACTCGGAGAACCGAAATCATTTCAGGATTCACCCAGGGTGCTGAGTACGGCGGTGGCCACGGAGAGGGAATCACCTCGGCGGACGAAGGCCCGGGCGTCATTTTCGTCACCGATCGCGGTTCGAAGCGCCTGAATGTCGTCGATAAGCAATCGGGGAAAATCGTTGCGACCGCTCCGCTCGGGGCAGGTCCCGACTACGTGCGTTTCGTCACGGAGTCCAACGAAGTGTGGGTGACGGAGCCGCGCGTGCAAGGAATCGAAGTTTTCTCGCTGCCGGCCAACGGAATACTCCGGCCGGTCTACTCCGGTTTCATCGAAGTACCC
The DNA here is from genome assembly GCA_036495685.1 of Candidatus Binataceae bacterium. Taxonomy (NCBI): domain Bacteria; phylum Candidatus Binatota; class Binatia (SeqCode); order Binatales (SeqCode); family Binataceae (SeqCode); species Binataceae bacterium (SeqCode). The sequence goes on from DASXMJ010000108.1 coordinate 8,797, forward strand.
GGGGGACCCGAGGCGCTCGTGATCGGTCATCGGCAAAAGCGTGCCTATGCCAATCTATGGAGTGACACGTCGGTGGTGATCGATCTGAAGAGCCGAAAAGTCATAAGCCGCTGGCCCAACGGATGCAAAGGCTCGCGCGGCCTCGCGCTCGACGCCGAGCATGGATTCCTGTTCGTTGGATGTGAAGAGGGCAAAGTAAGCGCCCTGGGCACTGCGGACGGCAAACAGCTGGGCGAAGCATCATCAGGAGCTGGCGTCGACATCATCGCATACAATCCGGAACTCGCGCATCTCTACTTACCCGGAGGAGAGAGCGCGACGATGGCGACGATCGGCATCTCCTCGGATGGCAAGCCCTCGGTGCTTGGCACGGTCTCGACCGCCAGCGACTCGCATTGCGTGACCACCGACGGTCGAGACCAAGTTTACGTGTGCGACCCCGGGCACGGCCGAATTCTCGTGTTCAAGGATTCCCTGCCTGCTTCCAAGTAAGCCAGTGGCTGGTACCCAAAAGTTCGGCTATCGAGTCATTGTGAGCGAAGCCAAGGTCTCGCGCGTCTCCATGCAGCAACGCGACAGCAATCTAAGCCAGAAAATCTTGCAGCGCTCGCAATGCGACCGGCTCGTTCAACCACGGCGTATGTCCCACACCTGGCACTTCGACGGCGCGCGTTCCCGGGAGGACCGAGAGCATCTTGCTTACGGTCTCGCCCGTCAGCGCAGTGCTTTCAGCGCCGCGCACGATCAACACGGACGCTTTCACCTTCTGGTAAAATGACCACATCTGGATAACCCTGCCGCCGATGGCACCGCCAGTCGCTGCGCCGGAGTTCACCGCTGGATCGGTCTTCCACACCAGCAATCCGTCCGCGCCGATCTTCACCGAGTCGGCGGTCAATTTCTCCGCAACCAACTCCGGCAACAACGCGACGGGATGAAACGACTCACGGTAGAAGTGGGTCGCGTCGGCGATCGCGCGAAAACGCCTATCAGTAAGCGCGGGCTGCGCCGGGTCGGGAGCCTCGATAACGATCTCACCGCCGATATCGTTTAGCACGAGCCGATCGACGATATCTGGCGCGAGCGTCGCGAAGATCATTGCCATCGCACCGCCCATCGAACTCCCAATGAAGCTCGCTTTTTCGATGCTCAATGCTTTGAGGAACGCGCCGATATCGCCGAGATAGTTAGGCGGCGTATAGCCGTCAGGCGGTCCCCATTGGCTGTCGCCATGACCACGCAAGTCGAGCGCGAGCACGTGATGCGATGCTGTCAGATTCGGCGCGACCAGATCGAAAGCGTGCGCATTGCCGTTAAGGCCGTGCAGCAGGACCAGGTGAGGTCGGCCTTCGCTGCCATAGTCGATGTAGTGGAGTTTGAGACCGTTGATGTCGATGAATTCGCTGGTGGCCATCCGATACCCCGGGAATGTCCGGATAGTAGTTGAAAATTGGGTGGCGGCAGCACCTTGCCCGATCGAAAGATCGGATTGGTGTAAGGAGGAAAGCCGCCATGAGGAAGACTGGCAAGAAGCCGGGGAAAGAGCAAAGCGCAGCCGGGCAAGTTGGATTTCGGTTTCGCGGGCTGGCCCGAGCCGCCGTGTGGGACAGCGGAAGCATGATCCTGCGCTGGACCGCGGCAGGGGGACTCGAAGCGGAAGGTCACTTCCGCAACTGCCAGTTATCGCACCCTGCCCAGGTTGGCGACCGTGCTTCACGCTCGTGAGGTCGCGCTCGAGCGCGGAGTTGATAAACGCGCGAGGTCTCCGCTTCTGCTAGGCATGCTCCGAGGCGACGGGTAGTGGTGGACTTCTGTCTGCCTCTTCCTTCGCCCTGGACATGATGTTAGATTGGCGGTCGCTTCAGGGCGTACCTGCCTTGTTTGTTGATAAATCGGGAGCGTGGGAGCAACGTAACGTTGACACACCCGTTACGTGGCGATATTGTTTCCGTTTGCCCCTGAACTCGGGGTTGCCCCTGAAGACTGGGCTGGTCTTTGAAAACTGAATAGTAGTGCATGCCTTTAATTGGGCGGCGGGGGATCTGGAAGGATCCGATGCCTGTCCGATTTCTTTGATTTTGCGGTCAGTCCGCCGGCTTCGTGCGCGTTAGCCCGCGCCGAATCCGGTGGTGACTCTGAGCTTAAATGGAGAGTTTGATCCTGGCTCAGAACGAACGCTGGCGGCGTGCCTGAGACATGCAAGTCGTGGGAGAATGTCGTAGCAATACGGCTAGTAAACCGGCGCACGGGTGAGTAACACGTGGACAATTTGCCGGTGAGTCTGGGATAACCCGTCGAAAGACGAGCTAATACCGGATAAGACCACAGGAAGTTCGCTTCCCGAGGTAAAAGATGGCCTCTGCTCATGCAAGCTATCACTCATCGAGAAGTTCGCGGCCTATCAGCTAGTTGGTGAGGTAACGGCCCACCAAGGCTAAGACGGGTAGCTGGTCTGAGAGGATGGTCAGCCACACTGGGACTGAGACACGGCCCAGAGTCCTACGGGATGCAGCAGTCAGGAATATTGCGCAATGGAGG
>DASXMJ010000109.1 GCA_036495685.1 Candidatus Binataceae bacterium
GGTGAGAAAGGTGCAGAGCTGACACATGGCGCGCTCGAGATCGTCGGGCAGGGGCTTCAGCTCCGACCACGGGATATCGCGTGCGGAACTCCATTGCCGCGCGACCGCTTCTTCATACAGTTCGGCCGCGTTGTCGGCCCACACCTCTGCCTTCTCGTTTAGCGTAAATCCGAGCGATGGCAAGCCCTCCGGAATCACCGCGCCCCGCGGGGCCATCGAGCGATGCTCGCCCCCGTGATCCGGGATCTCGCCATAAGTACCGATTTGGATGTCCTTAAGGCGCAGTCCGAGATTGCCCGGCTTGGCGCGCACCCCCCACTCGGCCATGTTGTCCATCCAGCCAAGGTCGGGAGTTCCGGTCTGGTAGAGTTTCTGGAGGTAGACGGAAGGCTGCAACTTTACCTTGGCTTGGGAGCCGATTCGTTCTTCATCCTTTATGTGTACGGACCCCATAGGAGCCTCCTGAGGGATTGCGCTCTTGCGCGGATTTTCTTATTGACCAAACTATCAAAACGATTTTGAGACTTCAAACCAGCGGACCCGTGGTGGGCTGCATGCTTGGAGCTATGCCTGCGGCTCGGTGTGGCGCTGGCGGATGAAGCGGCTGATTACCTGGCGCATGGTCGCGATCGGCTGGATGCCAATCAGCGGATAGTCGCCGAAGATGAAGGTCGGATAGCCAAGCGCTGAGAATTCGTCGGCTTCGCGGCGGTACTCTTCGATCCGCGGCGCCATCTGGTGAGTTTGGAGCGCGGCGCGAAACCGCGCGGGATCGAGACCGCTGTTGCTCGCGACGGATTCAAGGACCTGTAAGTCGGCGATGTCGATGCCTTCTTCGAAGGCGACGTGAAAAATCGTGTCGTGATATTCGCGAAACAGGCCCGCATCGCGCGCGACTTCTGCACCCTCCAGTGCCGCGCTCGAATCTATCCATCGCCTGGGAGGTGCCACGGGAATGCCGGTCTCCGCCGAGACCATCAACACTTTCTGGCGCTCGAGCTCGCCGAGCGCGCGGCCGGCCCGGGCACGATGATCGCGAAGCGCGATTGGAACTCCCTTCCACAGGGCCTGAAAGCCGAGTTCGGGTTCCAGCTCGCCCACGATTCGCCATGCGACGTAGCACAGGGTCGAGGCGTAGTCGAAATAGATGGGGATCGTGATCGCTGGCATAGACGGTGCCCGCACGGCGGGCGAGGGCAAATACTGGCCGGTTTCCGGTGCGGGTGCAATTCGGAGCGCCTTGCGCCGCCGCGGCAAGCGCGGGAAGCTCTGGCCATGGATTTCCGCCGCCGTCCGGTCCTGAAGCTTGGAGTAGTGGACCTCGGGATCGAGACTGCATCATTGCCGAATGGAATCGCCGTCGATCTCGCGGTGATTCGGCATCCCGGTGCGTCCGCGATAGTCGCCTTGGATCGCGATGGGACCATCGCGCTGCTGAGCCAATGGCGGCATGCGATCGGAACCTGGTTGCGCGAAATTCCCGCCGGATGCCGCGCTGCCGGCGAGGACTATCTGGCGTGTGCGCGGCGCGAGCTGGGCGAGGAAGCGGGCCTTGCCGCGGCGCGCTGGGATCATCTGGGGGCAATTGTCACCATCCCGAGTTTCTGTGACGAACGGATTGAGTTGTTTCTGGCGCGCGATCTCTCTGCGGGCGTGGGCGCTCTGGATCACGACGAAGTGATTCGGGTTGCGCGTGTCCCCCTGGTGGAGGCATTCGAAAGGATCGGTCGCGGTGAGATTGTCGATGCCAAGACCATCGTCGCGCTGTATCGCGCACGCGATTTCCTATCGCGCGATTCGGCGTGAAGGAGCTGGCCGGAGAGAGACCATGGAGCCGCTAGAAATTATCGGCCTCGAACACGTCGATTTGACAGTTAACGATCTCAAGCGGTCCGCTGGCTTCTACGACAAGGTGTTAGGGGCGCTCGGGTTCCGGCGACTTGAGGAGGATGATGCGGGCGAGCACGACTTCCGGTGGGGCAATGCGCACCTGACCATCGCAATTCGCGCGGCCGCGGCGGACCAGGTCGGGGCGGAGCACAACCGCTATCGGGTGGGGTTCCATCATCTCGCGCTCAAGACTCGCACTCGCCAGCAAGTCGATCAGTTTCATCGCTTCCTGCGCAGCGAGCGCATCACGGTGCTTGATGGACCTGCGGAGTATCCGCAATACGGCAAGGGCTACTATGCAGTCTTCTTCGCGGATCCGGACGGCCTCAAGCTCGAGGTGGTGCACTTTCCGTGGGGATATTGGCGCAGGGTGCAGGCGGACGGCCATGATGAACGGCCGCGGTACGCCCCGAGGTAGAGGTGTCCGCGGCCGCTTTCAATCGCTAGGTCACGACGATTGGTCAGTCAACTTTTTCAGTGTGGGCCTTGTCGTGCGGAACCGTCACGTTCAAATCAACCGTGGTAGGGTTTGAACTGCTGCCAGCATCGGGGTTGCCGCAAGTGACGCTGATCGTGTAGATGCGCGGTTCGGTCTTGTCCCCGGCGCATCGTTCGCTGCGTACCTGCACGGTGGCTCCGATGTTTTGCGGATCCATTGAATTGATGGGGTTGCTGCTGAAAATCCAATCGGGCCCTTGCTTGCTGGTCGGTTGACCGCATCCCTTACCGCCCGCATCATCATCGGCCGCCTGATTGTCGGTTATCGAGTTGATGGTCAAGGTTTCCTGGTCGCCATCGTTGTCACCCTGCGTGGCGCCCGCCGCGCTATTGTCGATATAAGTGACCGAAATCGCTCTCATCTGGTGGTCCGGCGGCCAAAGTTGAATCGGGGAATAGACCACCTTTCCCTCACCGCACGGCACCGACGCGGTACCGCCTTCGAGCTTGTTTGCGGCGGATGCCGGCCGCGCAAGCGCAAATGCCACCATTGCGAAAATGGCGACAGCTGCCCATTTAACTAGACGCATTCTTTCTCTCCTCGTCCCGTTCGGGACGCATTTGAATAAGAGAAGCATAAGGGCAAATAACCAAGTGCGATAGAAAAATTTTGCGGTGTGCATGCTAAGCGAGTCCAAAGATGAATTCTAATCTCTTAGAGAGTCAGAACGACCCAAAATCATGAAAAATGTGCGAGCGGCGAGGCGCTCTGACCAAAGAGGGCGGCAGAAAACGTGGCAGCGTCAGAGGCAGACACACGAACTCGCATCGAATTCGTGGTGATTCGAGAGAAGGACCCCCCGGTCACCGAGGGTGCGGGGAGTCGGAGGGCAGCCTCAATTTTCGACGACTACTTCGTCCGGGAACAGAAAGGTGGTCGCACCATCGTCAAACTGCACGAGCAACATGTGTCTTTCCAGATTGTTGATCTCGCGCAGAACTTTCGGCTTTTCACCGAACCGCGTACGGCCCTCATGGTCGCGTACGGGTCGCAGCAGCCGGCAATGCCGCCCCACCACCGCCTCCGCATTACTAATCGCCATCACCATTTCCCAACCCTTCGAGCCGGGACCCTCGCCGGCTCGTTGCCTCCACCGATTTAAGTGTAGCAAACACTGGTCCTAATATTTAGATGGTTGAAGTCACTAAGGTATTCATTATGTAGCGCTACCTTGCCGTCTGACGCGGCAGCCCACCGCGGAGGCGGAGATGCGAATTGAGGCGGCAGTTGCAAAAGAGAAGCGCAATTAGCGAAGGCCCGCGGTGAATTTGCACCGCCGTACAAAATTTCTAATCTTTTCTGCACTCTGCAAAAATCGGGCGCTCAGGGAGGTAAAAATGGGAACCGTATATCCGCTGGTGATGGGACGGGAGGCGATCGTTTCGACCCAGCACTATCTGTCGGCGTCGGCCGGAGCGCGTATCTTTGCGCGCGGGGGAAACGCGATCGACGCCGCGGTCGCTGCGACACTGGTAGAAGGAATCGTGAATCCCCACATGCACACCATCGGTGGTGAGGCACCAATGCTCATCTACTCCGCGGAGGCAGGACGGGTTGTGGCGATTAACGGCAACATGATCGCACCCGCGCGCGCCACGATCGCGGAGTATCGTGCGCGCGGAATCGATCTGATCCCCGCGCACGGACTGATCGCGGCAGGCGTGCCAGCGGCGCTCGATGCGCTGGTCACGGCGCTCGCGGAATTCGGCACCAAGTCGTTCGCCGAGGTTGCCGAGCCTGCACTGGCACTGGCGGAAGATGGCTTCCCGATGCACGTGGGACTGGCCGGCCAGGAGCTCGGGGGCGAAGGAGATGCGGGAGCCGGCGCGTCGATTCGCACCTTCGCGGAGATTTTTCGCACGCGCTACCCATCGACCGCGCGGATCTACCTGCCGAACGACCAGGTTCCACGCCCGGGCGACATCATTCGGAATCCGGCGCTGGCAAGATTTTTCAGGCGGCTGCTCGACGCGGAGGCGCAGGTGCGATCGCGCGACCGCAAAGCTGCCTTGACGGCGGTGCGCGACCGCTTCTACAGCGGTGACATCGCGCGTGAGGTCGTCGCGTGGTCGGAGGCGCACGGCGGTCTGCTGGCGGAGTCCGACCTTGCGCGATTTAGGACCAGTATCGAGAAACCGGTGGCGGCAGACTATCGGGGGGTCACGGTTTTCAAGTGCGGCCCATGGTCGCAGGGCCCGGTGTTCCTGCAGCAGCTTCGAATCCTCGAGGGTTTCGATTTGGGCGGAATGAAACACAACTCCACTGACTACATCCACACGGTGGTGGAATCGGCGAAGCTGGCGTTCGCAGACCGCGAGGCCTACTACGCGGATCCCGAATTCACGGATGTGCCGATCGAGGCGCTGCTGTCTCGGCGCTACGCGGAGATGCGCCGGGCGCTGATCGACCGGCGGCAAGCGTCGACGGAACAGCGCCCCGGCGACCCATCGGCCATGCGAGCACTGCGCGCGAACGGCGCGGGCGAGGCACGACCATGGGGGACCGGTACGGTTCATGTCACCGCGTGCGATCGACGCGGCAACCTGATTGCGGTGACTGCCAGCGGCGCCTGGATCCCGACCTCGCCGGTGGTCGACGAGCTGGGTTTTCCGCTGGGCACCCGGATGCAGACCTTTTATCTGGATGAACAGCACCCCAATTCGCTGAGGCCAGGGAAGCGTCCACGCACCACCCTGTCACCATCGATGGCGATGCGCGGTGCCGAGCCAGACCTTGCGTTCGGGACGCCGGGGGGAGATCAGCAGGATCAGTGGACCCTGCAGTTTTTTCTGAACCTGGTAGATTTCGGAATGAATCTTCAGGAGGCGATCGAAGCGCCCAAGTTCTCGAGCGCGCATTTTCCATCAACGTTTTATCCACATAACGCGATGCCCGCCGTCGTCCGCGTGGAGGATCGAATCGATGGTGAGGTGCGGTCAGAGCTATCGGCACGCGGGCACAAAGTCGCGGTGCGCCCGGGGTGGTCTGAGGGGCGCGTGCTCGCGGTTTCGCTCGATCGAGCGCGCGGATTGCTACAAGGCGGCTGCGATCCGCGCGGTCAGGCGCAACCGGTGATGGCGGCGCAGGTGATTGGGTGGTAAGGATGCAGGAGACGGCGCGCCGTAACCAAAGTAGATGCGCGACATGAAAATCAGGGGTAAAATTCAGGCACAAAACCAGAACGAAACTAGTTGATTGCTGGGTGGAAATGGTAGAAAACTCGGGCGAAACGCCGGAAGGGCCTGAATCGATCACCTGAAGACGATTGGCACGAACTTCGGCGCAGAACATCGGGAGAGAAATACCGTGAATCGACGCGTAGGGCAGACAATTTGTGTGATCATGGCTGCGATTGCGCTGCTGGTCGTAGCCGGATGCTCAGGCGAGCCGCTTTCGACTCGTGAAAAGGGCACCCTTATCGGTGGCGGCGTCGGTGCCGCAACCGGCGCCATCATCGGTGCTGCCGTGGGCGCTCCGGGGGCGGGCGCGGCTATCGGCGGCGCGATCGGCGGCGTAGGTGGGTTCGCGGTCGGCAACGCGATGCAGAACAACGAGAACCAGCAGAAGCAGACGAATTCTCAGATTTCGTCTCAGCAGCAACAGATTGAGCGACAGCAGCAGGAGATCAATTCGCTCAAACAGCAGAACGAAACCGAGTAGTCGATCGAGGCTCTGCGCGGAAGAAAGCGCGCCCAGTTGGCAGATCGGCGCCGACCCGCGCAGTTCCAGGTAGAGGGGTGCTCCGGTGAGGCTTTCCGACGAGGAGGAAACCACCCGTTGAGCCGCGCCAGACCGAGTATGGCCGTATACCGATTGTGCGGCGATGAAAAATCTACAGCCGGAATGCGTAGATCAGACGAAGGTTGAAAAGCCTCAAGCAAACAGAGCAGCAAAAAAGGGAACTTTAGCAGCTCAGACAATCTAAAGAGACCGGATCGGCGAAACCGCGGGGTGTCTTCGTCGTATTCTATCGATGAGGAGGACGCTCATGCGTATCAGATTCGCGATCATTGGCGGATTAGCTGCGGCAATCTTCGCCGCAGGATGTACAGGGCAACCGCTTTCCACACGTGAAGAGGGCACTCTAGGAGGTGCAGGCCTCGGCGCTGGCGCGGGCGCCATTATTGGCGCCGCGGTTGGCCATCCAGGTGCGGGCGCCGCGATCGGCGGCGCAATGGGCGGAGTAACCGGTTACGCGGTCGGGAACTCGATGCAAAACCAGGAAACCGCCAATCAGCAGACCCAAGGTCAGGTCCAGCAGCAGCAACAGGAAATCGAGCAGCAGCGCATGCAGATTCAGCAGCTTCGCCAGCAGAACGAGACTGAATAGCGGACGGAGCGCCTTCCGAACGGTGCGCTCATGCGGGGTGGCAGATTTTGCAGGGCCGCAGGCCCGCGTCATGCGCATGCGCAGCATCCGCGAAAATCAACTGGTTGGCCTGCCCGGCGCGCTTTGCAGACGAACACTGGGGCCGGCAGAAGATCCTGCTCTTCTGATGTCCCAGAACCGCCCGTGCCGGAAGCTTGAGATCGCTTCTAACCACAAACCCCTCGGTTCGGAGCAGGACTATCTTGCGTTTCACGCCGCCGCCGTAGTTGCCGATTCTGCCGTCGGACTTGATCACCCGGTGACACGGCACAAAGATCGGAATCGGATTTGACGCCATGGTGTTGCCGATGGCGCGCTGCGCGTCGGGGTGGCCAAGCGCCGCCGCGAGCCCCTGGTAGCTGATGACCGCGCCGGGGGGGACCGAGCGCAGGCGAGTGAGCGCGCGGCGCTGAAAGTCGCTGTCGACCAGACTCAGGTCGACCGGCAGCCCCAGTACGCTGAGGTCGCCGGCGAAATAGCGGTCGATATAATGGCGCAGCGCCGCCGTCGATGGTGCGTTTTCGATCAGGTCGAATCTGCGCCGCAGCAGATCCAGCGAGCGGGCCGCCTCGCGGATCGCCAGGAAGTGAACGCTGACTAGCCCGTGCGGCCCCTCCGCGATGAACAGTTTTCCGATCGGAGAGGGCGCGATTGCCACCCGGGCCTGGGGCCGGCGGATCAGTTTCATGGCGCGATAGAGTTCCGGCTGCGCTCGCCGCACCAGCGCATCGACGGTTCGATCGTCGATTTCGGTTCGATTGGTCGAGAAGTTCATCGTGGTCACCGTAGCATTTTCAATTTCTTGAGCGCCTGGTAAACGCTGGCGCGCGCGCTTTGCGGTGAGCAATCGAGCGCGGTCGCGATTTCGTGATACTCAAATCCGGCAAACTTGCGCATCAGGAACGCGCGGCCCTGCTTGCCCGGCAAGGACCGCAGCGCGCGTTTGAGGGTGATCGCGTCTTCCGGCGAATCGTAGGTCGCGGCCGCGGAGAGCTCGGCCGCGGCGACCGGATCGCGTCCGTCGCCGGCGATTACCCGGGCGCGACGTGCCCGGTCGCGTGCCCGGTTGCGACACAGATTGGCCGCGATGCTGAAAACCCACGGCCGCAGACCGTCCTCGTTTTTAAGCCGTGTGTATGCGCGGTACGCCCGCAGCCAGGTTTCCTGGAATAGATCGAGGCTATCCTCACGATCGCCCGTCGAGCGCATCAGGAAACGCATCAAGTCGCGTTCGAGGGTTTTCATCGCCTCCTCGAACGGGGGTGGCAGGTTCAGCCGCGGTGACGCCATCTAAACCTATAGAACCCCGCCGAAGCTTCGCTGTGAAGTCGCGGAGGTTGCCTCGGCAGAGGCGCGGAGCGAAGATTCTCGCGAGGACCTGCCATGGATCCAGTCGCGTCGATCAGCTTGTGGGCGATCTTGTTTGTCGGGACTCATCTCATTATCTCATCGACCTCGATCCGACCCGGATTGATAGCGCGGGTGGGAGAGCAACCCTACCGCGGCATCTACTCGCTCATTAGCTTCGCCACCCTCATTCCGCTGATCGTCGTGTTCGCGGGTCACAAACACAGTGGTCCGATGCTGTGGTATGCGCGCGGCGACGGGCCGATGCGCTGGCTCACGTGGGCGTTGATGCTGCTCGCGTTCATCATGCTGGTCTCGGGATTGGTGACACCCAGCCCGGCCAGTATCGGCGCCCCCGCGCCCGGCGCGCCAGCGCCGCGCGGACTGCTGAAAGTGTCCCGCCATCCCTCATTTGTTGCGTTCGCGCTGTTCGGCTTCGCGCACATGCTCATGAACGGATGGGTTGGCGACCTGATTTTCTTCGGGACTTTCCCGCTGCTGGGAATTGTCGGCGGAAAGGCCCAGGACGCGCGCAAGCTGCGTGAAATCGGCGAGAGCTACCGCAAATTTATGGACCAGACGTCCTTCTTCCCGGGTCTGGCGCTGATTAGCGGTCGGCTGAAATGGGTTCCAGCCGATGTGCCGTGGGCAGGGATCCTGGTTGGCATAGCACTGGCCATCGTGACCATCGTGGTGCATCCATGGTTGTTCGGCGGCCTGCCCTTGGGGTGAGTGACAACCACGCGCGGTTTGGGTCCGCTGCAATTGCTTCTGAGGGTTTCACTTTCGCCCACGCAGCCAAACGGTCTGGCAACTGAGCCGAGGGGCGCTGTGCTGTGGTGCGGGACTCCTCAGCTGCTCCCAGCACCAGAATGACACCAAGTTGCTTAGGCTACCGCCGATGCCCTCTGTCACGCTTGCTTCGACCACCCGCTCGCGCGGGAGCCCCGAGAACCGAGCCTCCACCGTGCTTGAGTCGACGCAAAGCGTTTTTGCGCTTCAAGCGGCGATTCGGAAAACGCGCGTGGCGTTTTCGGCTATCGCAGCGGCCAACCCATCAAAATCGGCGCGGCGCACCTCCGCGAGGACTTCCAAGGTGCGGCGGACCAGCGCGGGCTCGTTGCGCCGGCCGCGGTGCGGTTCGGGTGCGAGGTAGGGTGAATCAGTCTCGACCAGCACTCGCTCGTCGGGGACGATTCGTGCCGCTTCTCGCAGTGCGCCCGCATTCTTGAAGGTCAGGATTCCCGAGAAGGAGATGAGAAATCCGAGCTCGAGAAATGCCTCGGCGGCTTTAGCATCACCGGTGAAGCAGTGGATAACACCCCCCGCTGCCGGCAGTCCTTCTTCACGCACTATCGCCGCCAGGCGTGCTTCCGCATCGCGGCAATGGATAACGATTGGCTTGTCCAACTCGGCCGCGAGCTTCAGATGTTTGCGCAACGAGTGCTCCTGCTCTTCGACTGGTGAGTGCAGGTAGTGGAAATCCAGTCCGCTTTCGCCGATGGCGACCACTTTCTGCGATCGGGCAAGAGCGCGCAATTGGACGATTCGATCGGTGGTGCAGTTTCTGGCGTCGTGCGGGTGGACCCCGATGGCCGCGAAAATGTGCGGATAATGTTCGGCGATTTCCAGCGTTCGCCGATCGGTCTCGATCGTTCCGATCGCCCCCACCGCGACAATTTTTGCTACCCCGGCTTCCCCCGCCCGCGCAAGAACCTCGTCGAGTTCGGCGTCGAGCCGCGAGTCAGCTAGGTGGCAGTGCGTATCGACCAGCGGTGTAATCACGCGCGCGGCTTTTCGATTCTGGGAAAGAGCTGCACCGGGGCGTTTACCCGGTGGCCGGGCTTAAAGCCCCGTCCGTAGGGCGCGCGTGCGGTGACGTCGTCGGCGGCCAGCAGTTCGAGGAGTCGGCCGGAAGTGATCGGCATGAACGGCTCCAGGACATCGGCGACGACCCGCAGGCCCTCGATCAGGGTAGCGATTATCTCCGCGACCCGCGGCAGCTGGGAGGGCTCTTTGGCGAGTGTGAACGGTGAGGTCGCAACAATGTACTTGTTGGCAGCGTCGAGCGCCTGCCAGACGACCTCGAGGGCGCGATTGAACCCAAGCTCGTCAGTAAGGGCACCGACTTTTTCCGGGAGCGACGCGAACACCTCGGCCAGCGCGCGATCCTCGCCGCTCGCGCCGACCGCAGCCTTGATCTCGCCACCGAAATAGCGCTGCGCCATCGAGAGTACCCGGCTGGTTAGGTTGCCGAGGTCGTTCGCCAGCTCCGCGTTGTAGCGCTCGATCAGCCGCTCGTCGGAGAAATCCACGTCCAGGCCATAGGCGGTTTCGCGCAAGACGAAATAGCGAAGCACGTCGGGGCCGTAGCTCTTTTCATATTCCAGGGGGTCGACAACGTTCCCGGAGCTTTTGGAGAAGCGTTCGCCCCCATAGTTCATCCACCCGTGCACGTTGAGATGCCGATAAAGCGGCAGCCCCAGGGCCCACAGCATCGCCGGCCAGTAGATGGCGTGAGTCTTCAAAATGTCCTTGCCGATGAAGTGCTCGGTAACTGGGAGAATTGCCCGCAAACCTGCGTCGCTGGTGTCCGGAAGTTCGCTCAAATACGCCCAGAACGCGTCGTACCAGACATAGGTGACGTACTTGTTATCGAAGGGCAGTTCGATTCCCCACTCGAGCCTGGTCTTTGGCCGCGAGATGCAGAGATCGTCGAGCGGCTCGTCGAGCATCCGCAAGGCCTCGTTGCGGTAGCGATCGGGCCGGATGAAGTCGGGATTTTTCTCGATGTGCTCGCGCAGCCGCGCACGATGCTTCTCCAGCTTCAGGAAGTAGTTGGCTTCCTTGAGGAATTCGACGGGAGTCTTGTGGTCTGGACAGATCCGGCCGTCGATCAGTTCCTTCTCGGTGTAGAAGCGTTCGCACCCGACGCAGTACAGGCCTTCGTACTCCTTGAAGACGATGTCGCCGGCGGCGTAGGTCCCCGCAAGCATCCGCTGCACGAACTGCTCGTGGACCGGATCGGTCGTGCGCACAAAGAAGTCGTAGCTGATGTGCAGTCCGGCGTGAGTCGCGCGGAACAGTGCGCTGATCTTGTCGGCGAAGGCTTTGGGCGACAGGCCGGCGGCGATGGCAGCATCGCGATTTTTCTGGCCATGCTCGTCGGTGCCGGTGACGAACGTCACGCGCTCGCGCCCGAGCTTGCGACGCTGGTGCCGGACAAACGCGTCGGTGGCTAGAAACTCCAGCGCATGGCCCACGTGGGCCGGACCATTGCTATAGGTGATCGCGGTAGTGATGTGGATGCGGTCGGCCATCGATCGGCAAAGGATAGCGCGCTCGTTCGCGGGACGCGACTCGCCGCGTCGCCCAACACGAAGCGGTGTGGGTCAAATCTGCAGGCGGGGGCGCCTGGCGGCACCCGCAGCAAAGGGTCCCTAGCTGGAAAGATCACCAGCACCCCGTGCTGGAGGCCGCGCGCACTTAAAGGAGCCGGATAACCGTCCCTTGGACCATCATTGCGGCGGTCGTCGATCGGAAGTGCGTGAATCGACCAAGTCTTCCAGCGTCACCTCGACGACCCCGGCGTCGTTATCAAGCTGGATCGCAACGGTCTGCTTCAGAATGTTCTGTCGAATGACCTTGCCGTCGCCTTTCACCGACTGTATGCGTTTACCCTGATTGGGGAGGGCGCGTTTCAATTCGACGTAGGTCGCGTACTCGTACTTGAGGCAACACTTGAGCCGTCCGCACATGCCGGCCAGGCGCGAAGGATTCAGCGCCAGACCCTGCTCGCGCGCCATCTTGACCGTCACCGCATCGAAGTCGCGCAGCCACGACGAACAACACAGTTCGCGTCCGCACGGCCCCACCCCTCCCGTGACCTTGGTCTCGTCGCGCGCACCGATCTGTTTCATGTCGACTCGAATCCGCAAGGTGTTGGCAAGATCGCGCACCAGCTCGCGGAAGTCGATTCTGCCCTCCGCGATGAAATAAAAGGTCACCTTGCGCGCGTCGAGCGCGTATTCGGCGGTAACTAGCTTCATCTGCAGGTGGCGTTCGTGGATGCGCTGGACGCACAGCCGGCGCGCACGCTCTTCCTGCAGCAGGTTGTTTTCCTCGATATCGCGATCGGTGATAGTGGCAAGGCGTCGAATCTGCTTCAGCGAAGAGAGATCCAGAGTGTGGGCGGGCTCGTGAGGCTCTACGATGATGGTGCCGATGCGTTCGCCGCTGTCCGCATCGACCAGCACGCGGTCGCCGCGACGCAGTGCCAGCTCACCGGCCAGGTAGTTGTGGAGGTGACCGGTGGTCTGAAAGGCGACCGCAACTATCTTGGGAAGCTGAATTCCGCCTTCGAAGGGATCGACTTGACCGCCCACTTATTCGCCCCGCAGCGCCTGTGCCGCATTCATCCAGTATTGCTCGGCCTGCAATCGCGGATTCGCCATGGCCTCCACCGCGACGCACGCCCTGGCCGCGCCCTCCAGGCAGCTCAGAATCCCATCAAGCCGCAGCATAGCCGCGAGCTCCGCGACTCCTTTCGGATGGGCACCGGTATCGGCGCCCAGCAGCTTGGAGCATAGCACTTCCTCGAGCAGCCGCGCGATGAGCTCGAAGTTTTCCGCCGCCTCATCACGATTGCGGAAATGCTGCTGCGCGAGCTGCTGAGCGGATACGAAATCGAAATTGCGCGCGTGCAAGAGAGCGTCGAGTAAATCATCGAGTGCTGACCCTTCCGACTCCGCAAGGGCCAGAGCGCGCGCCGCGCTGCCCCGCGCCCGGCGCGCTGCCGCCGCGCGGCGCCCAGCGTCGAGAATTCCGCGCTCCGCGAGAATCGCCTCAAGGTCGGCGGTGGAAAGAGGGGTAAACCTCACCGGACGCGCGCGCGAGCGAACCGTGTCGAGCAGCACGCGTTCGGCCGAGGCAATCAAGAAGATGATGGCGTGACCAGGCGGCTCCTCGAGGGTTTTAAGGAGGGCGTTCTGCGCCGGGATGTTCAAGGTTTCCGCATCGTCGATAATCGCGACGCGCACCGGGGAATGTGTGGGCTTGAGTCCGAGCTCGGCGATCAACCCACGGACCTGTTCAATCAGGACGTCGGTACGATTGGCGGCCCGGCCGATGCGGGTGAAATCCGGATGCACGGCCGCGGCGACCTGCACGCAGGCCGCGCAGCAATCGCATCGCGGTGGCTCCGCGCCAGCACCCCGCCTGCGCCCCCCCGCCGCCGGCGGCGCCGCGCGCACCGGGCAGCGTTCGACTCTGCAACAGAAGTCTTCACCCGCGCGCCGCTCGCACAGAAGCGCGTGTGCCAGCGCCGCGGCGACCAGCGCCTTGCCGATGCCGCGGGGGCCGGAGAACAGGTAGGCGTGGGATGGCCTTCGCTTCAGCTCGGCAAGGAGGCGCCGGGCGGTCTCGCGCTGGGCGCGCAAACCGTCTAGAGGCATCGACGCTTGAGTACGCTGGTGACCGCATTCAGGATGTCCTGGTGGACGACCTCTAGCGGCCGCGTCGCGTCGATCACCAGGACACGATCCGGCTCGGCGCGCGCGATGGCGAGGAATCCTTCCCGCACGCGGCGATGAAATTCGAGGGCTTCTCCTTCGAATCGGTCAGGCGCGCGGGTTGCTCCCTTGACCCGCGCACGCGTGCGCTCGAGACCGGTCTCGATTGGCAGGTCGAGCACCAGCGTCACATCGGGTTTGATCGCGTCGCTGGCCAGACGATTCAGATCGCCGAGCAGCTTGAGATCAAAGCCGCGGGCGTAACCCTGGTAGGCTATGGTTGAGTCGGAGTAACGGTCTGAAATAACAATCTCACCCGCGGCAAGACGCGGACGCAGCTTTTCGCGCACGTGCTGGGCGCGATCGGCGAGCACCAGCAGCAGTTCCGCAGCGACATCGAGCGATACCGCGGGATCGAGAAATATCGATCGAATCGCCTCACCCGCGCGGGTGCCGCCAGGTTCATGCGTGACGGTCACGGGGCGGTGCTCGCGGCGCAGGGCGTGGGCGAGGCCCGCCGCTTGGGTGGTCTTGCCGGAACCCTCGACACCCTCGAGAGTGATGAAAAGACCGGTCGCCATTACCCGCCAAGATACCAGCGCATCACTTGCGGCTGAAACAGCGCGTAGCATCCGGCGGCAAGCGAAAGGAACGGTCCAAACGGAACTTCGGTCCGCAAAATCGAAACATCGGTTTCCGGCAGATCGGCCACTGGGTCGGCCAGTGGCGCCCGTGCTCCGCGTCCGCCGCTGAGAACCATCGCGAGTCCGCCGATGATGCCCAGCAACGAACCAAAGAAAAGAGTGAATACGACGCCCGGCCATCCCAGGAACGCGCCCGTCATCGCCAGGAGCCAGACATCTCCCATCCCCACGCCCTCACGGCCGCGCACCAGCTCGTAGAAATAGCCGACCACGAACAGGAAACCGGCACCGAGGGCGATTCCCACAAGGGAACTTTGCCAGCCGATTTCTTCAGGCATCAGCAGCGAGGCCGCGGCCAGGCCCACGATAGTCCCCGGAAGGGTGATCGCGTTGGGCACGATCCGCCAGTCGTAATCGATGAGGGCGACCGCGAAGAGTGCGGAACAAAGAACGAAACGCGCTATCGCGCTGCCGAGCGGAAACTCGAGGTAGAGGAACAGGGCGGTGACCGCGAGCCCCGCCTCGGTAAGGAAGTTGCTAAAGGGTATCGGTGCACCACACATGATGCATCGCCCGCGCAGACCGATGTAGGCGAGGATTGGCAGATTGCTCCACACCGGCAGAGAGCGTTGGCAGCTCTCACAGAACGAGCGAGGCGCGACGATCGACATTTCGCGCGGGAGACGATACGCGACCACGGTCACGAAGCTACCCGTGACCGCGCCCACGAGGGACGCGAGAGCACCCCCTACTCCCGCCGGCAGATCCATACCCTCCTCGCTCAGCCCTCAGCTCTGATCACGCTGACGACCACCGTCCGCTCGCGGGGACCGTCCCACTCGGCGAGCATCAGCCCCTTCCACCTGCCGAGCCAGAGCCTGGCGCCCGCGACTGGGATGTTTATCGAGGTACTCAGCATCGCGCTCAGAATATGCGCTTGCGAGTTGCCTTCGCCATGGCGAAACCCGCCGTTGCGAGGAACCAGCCGCTCAAGGTGGTTCAACATGTCGGTGGTGACATCGGGGTCCCAATTTTCCGACACGATCACCGCGCAGGTGGTGTGGGGTACGAATAAATTACACAGACCTTGCGCGATGCGGGTGTCTGCCACGGCTTGGTTCACCGCGTCGGTGATGTCGACAAATGCGGCCCGCGCGGACGTCGCGATCTTCAACTCGACCATCGCACCAAGTTTACGACCAGTCTCCGCTCGCTTCCATCCGGGGCTCCTCCGTTCATACGGTTTCGTCAACGCCCGACTCACAGGTGCGTCGTAGGAGCCCATATTCATCAAGGGAGAACCCGCCGCAGACGGCGTTCACAAAAGATAGGCGGTCCGAGGGATGCCTTCAGACCCAGGGTTGAATCTCGCGGTGACCGGGCATATCCAGTCCCGTGACGTCCTGAATTTAAACGAAAACTGCGCGCAGGCCTTGTGATGAGAAATCACCTGTCCTCGGCCAGGAGGGCCGATTTCGGGCGTTGTATTAGGTCGGCCGAGAGGAGTTCAACCTGCTCCAGCTGGTTCGGCAGTTACGCGCGGCGGGCCTGAGCCGCCTCGAGAGCGGGTCGGCCGGTTTCAGAGATCTGCAGTTCGTCCGAGCGGTCCTCGCCTGAGATGGCAGCCGCCACCTGGCACCGCAGGCTTTCTTTTTCCGCCTGATCACATTGAAAATCGGCCAGGTCCGCACCGCTCAAGGGGCTCGGCGATGATTAAACCGCCTGTGCCACAAATCGGACTGGGCGCGCGTGATGGCATTTCGCACGCGCCGACACCATCTGCACCGACGCACCCCCAAGAAAACGATGCTCGAGGTGGTGGCCTCCATCTGCGGATTACAGGCGCAGCTAATGTCCTCGGTACAACTGGCGATGTGGGCGCGAATCGAGGGCCTCACGCTGGCCGACGTCCGCGATGCCTTGTGGAAGCATCGACGCCTGGTCAAAACCTGGGCTATGCGCGGCACGCTTCATGTTCTGCACGCCGATGACTATCTACGCTGGCAAAGGCCGCTTGGCGCTTATGCCCATCACACGAAGCCGGGATGGCTTCAGCGTTGCGGACTCACACCCGAGGAACTCGATGAGGCCGTGAGTGCAATCGGCCGCGCATTGGGACGCCGGCTTCTCACCCGTGAGCAGCTAGCCAACGAGGTCACGCGAGTCGTAGGAACCTCCGCGCTTGGGGACATCCTGCGACAGGGTTGGGGTTTTATGCTAAAGCCGGCGGCGTTTCATGGGAAGCTCTGCTTCGCGCCCAGCATCGGCGTAAACGTGCGCTTCGCGCGACCCGATGTGTGGCTGCGGCGGGCACCACGACCGGACTCGCACGAGGGATGGATCGACCTGACCCGCCGGTTCTAGCGGCGTATGGTCCCGCCACCCGAGTCGATTATTCGCGCTGGAGTGGAGCGCCGCTCGCGCACGCGGACGCGATGTTACGATCGTTGGGACCTGATGTCAGCGAAATCAGCCTTGCGGGAGCGCAGGCGTGGGTTCTGAGCGAAGACGTCAAGGAACTTGTGGCAGCGGAGCGATCCCAATCGGTGCGGCTTCTTCCGGCATTTGATCAGTACGTGATCGCCGCGTCCCCGCATGTGCAGAACCTCCTTTCCGCCGGACATCGCGAAGACATCTTTCGACCGCAAGGCTGGATTTCCCCGGTGCTGCTGGTCGACGGGCGGATTGACGGGGTCTGGTCGTACCAAAGAAACGGGCCGCGGCTTGTGGTACGGATAGGGCCGTTCGTCAGACTGACACGCCGGGTACAGAGCGCAGTGGAGGTCGAGGCCGAGCGGCTCGCGAAATTTTTCGATGCCGAGCTCGAGCTAAAACAGGACTGAACCTTCGCCGTCGGACGAACCGGGCGTTGCGGGTCCCGGCACATGCGGTGCGATCAAGCGGGCGCTCGCCCGCCCCCACCACGCTTATGGAGCGTCGGTTCATTGCCCGGCCGAAAACACTGGAGCTCTACTCCCCGGTGAGAGCTTTGAGTTGCTCCTTGAGATCCTTTCGAGCCTGTTCGGCCACATCCGGGTTTCCCTGGGCATGCACCCCTCTGCGTTCGCATCCGGTGACTTCCCGAGGGTCGACGAGGTCGAAGACGCTCTTCAGCCTTACGGTGCAGTCCGCGAAATTATGCGTCCAGGGACTGTATTGGGGATGCGTGCTGAGGGTCGTGCCCCCAGGATGGAGAGCAGTTCGATCGGCCAATGGATAATTGGTATCGGGCGGTATCGTGTCGAATCCGGCTTCGGCGTCGGGATAGATCGTCACCTGCAGGTCTGCGCCACCCGCTTTAAGGGATTTCGCCAAGTCCACACACCGACTTGCGGGCTCCATGTCATCCTTTTCACCCGCGAAGATTCGTGCCGGTGCATAAAGTCTAGGCGGCGCTCCGGTAAATTCCAGGTTGCAATACGGAGAGAATGCGAAGAATGCTCGGAAGGACCGGCCATCCTTCGTGGCAAAGGCGTCCCGTGCTTCCACGGTGTCGGCGAGAACGGTCGCGGTGGCCACGCCATTTACGAAGCCGAGCAGGGCGACTCTCCTGTGGTCAATCCGTGAGTCGCGCGTGAGAAACTCCAATCCCGCGTAAGCATCGCCGACCATCTGTTTCGTGGTCAGTGAGTTGAGATCGTCACACACTCCGGGTGCCAGCCCACGTATCGCAAAGCTATCGATGGCGAGGATCGCATAGCCCCAAGCTGGCAGCGCGGACTGCTCCCAGGAGGGCGGAATACCCACCGGGCCTTCGCAGATGCGTGGCCGCAGATCCACCACGGCCGGAAAAGGACCGCTCCCGGGCGGAATGCACAACCCGACGGGCAGGTGGTCCGTGTGATCGGAGGTTTGAAGCTCAACCTCGGAGCATGCGTTCTCCGCCGCGTTTGCGGACATCACCGCAAGCGAAGTCGACAGGATCAATACGACGGACATTGGCAGTCTTCGCACGGCGCGGATGGCGGCCCGGAACTCGAAATGAGGTGACGGGGATGTATCACTTGAAACCCTAGACATGTTTTCCGCGCTATCGGACTGAAAACGACCATCGATACTCTTTGCGGTCGGTTGACACCGAGACCGAGTACGAGTTGCCGGCGCGCAGCGGCAGTCGTGGAATCAGGACAATGGCGCCGAAGGTCCTCAGAACCTGGCGTCCGATCAACGTCTGGCTGTCGTTCAGACCGACATAGGTGCCTGGGATGAAGATGCAGTGTTCCAGCGGTTTTTGGTTGGTGGTAATCGAATGACGCAATACGTTTTGGTCCTCGGCGGAAGGGCCGAGTTCGAGCGTTATCGGTAATCCGACCGGGAGCCCGAGACCCGGACAGCTGGTAAAAAGGTCAGGCCATCCGCCGCCTTCGAACGCGACCAGCCCGATATCCGACCCGGCGGGCGGGAACATTATCGGATACTTCGAAGAATTTTCCGCGGGCCGTTGGGCCTGCCGATAGTCTTCCGCATTACCCATCAGGGCTTCTTCGGGTGGCGGCGGGGTCCGCACTTGCAGAACGATGCTGGTGAAACCCTTTTCGCTGTAAACCCCGAGGCCGACCTTGTGAAGCTCGGGATCGAGTACCGGCAGACGCTGAAAAGGGTCGGTCATCCAGTCGTCGATGACCTGCCGGATCCGAGTCTCCGGGTCGGTCGGCTGCTCCGCTCCAGTGCGCAGGGCGATATCGCTGAGCGATGCGGCCGCTGCGCCGGACGGAGTTGACCACGCCGTAGCGCGATTTTCTGAGTAGATATCTACCTGCTCTGGCGGTTCGACCTCGAACCTTTTCACGAGATAGCGCGCGTGATTCGTATCGCCCGCGCTGATCGCCGGAACTTCTTCCACCGATTCCAGTCCCGCCATCATTCGGTACTGGTTAATTTGAGTTAGCCATGCTCTCGAATTCACGTTGGCATCGGCGGTTGGCGCCGCCGATGTGCCAGCGACCAGGGTCAAAAAGATGGCGAGCGTACCGACGTACGTGGTTGCGAGGGACATGGCTGGGGTTGCGCGACATCTCGACATTGGCTTGCGGGTTCGGGTCTGACGCGACGCGTGTCGCGAGGGTCGGCACACCGGGCCCGAATTTCTAGTAACTGGTCACCACCGCCTTGTGTGGATCGAGAAACGCCTTGGTAACTATTCCCATGTTCACGTACCAGCATTCCCGATCTTCACTCTGCTGTCCGGGCATGTAGATCACCGACGAGTAACCGTTCTGGAGGTTTTCGTCGACCAGCGCGACCTGGAACATGCGCTTGAAAGGATAGATCGCCGTTTTGGCATCGGGAATCGGTCGATCGCGGTATGTGTTGAAAGTAGCGATTGTCTTCCACAGCTTGCCGTCCGGATCGTATTGGTCGGACCCGGTGATGAACCATCCTTCGGAATCGATATACAGTACACGTTTCGGAATAGTCACTCCGCTGCTGCCAATCTTCTGGTGCCAGCTGAGCGCTTTGGCATTCGCTTCGACTATATAGAGCTGGCGCATTTCCCAGGCCTCGGGACACACGGTGCGATGGTTGTCGAATTCGCACGCTTTGGCGGGAACATTTTCCGCGTGTACTGAGGCGAGCATCGGTTTGATGCCGAGGAGCTTGTAGTCGTAGGTTTCGATCTTTGCCGAGAAACCGAAATACGAGTCCGGGTCGAGGTTGTTGACATAGGTCGGATAGTCGCCTTCCACGTGCGGGGCGATGGCGTCGGAAAGTTCCTCGGCACGAACGCGGCGCGCGCGGCCGAGGTGGATGTACCAGACATTGTCGTCGACCGTCGGATCGATATTGCGCTGGCGGATAATGCCGGCGCCGTGGAGTTCTTGTGGCTCAAGAAATGGATAGGCGCCAAAGCGGTAACGGATGCCGGGACCGGTCGCTTCGGGATCGGTTGGCACGGGCGGCACCTCGGTGCGTCCGACGTTGTTGTAGAAGGCAAAGTGTTCGATGGTGAAGTGCTCGAGGATTCCACCGACGGTTTTGCCCGGCGTGTTGGTGGAAACTTCGACATCGCGAACGTCGGCATCGTCGGTGTATTGCGGGCGGAAGCTGAAATTCCACATCACCTTGGTCGCGACCTGAGGATCGTTGGGGTCGAGCAAAGGGAAGGGAAGACCGGCGACATAGTTGGACAATTCCCCGCGCTCATTAAGCTTGACCTGTGCGGAATATTTTTCGGTTGCGGCCTTGTAGGGTGGTGGCCATTCGAGGCGATCGGTCGAAACGATTTTCATCTGCATGCCCTGTTTGACCAGCGCGAAGTTGCCGGGGCTGACCAGATCGGCAACCACCGCGGCGTTGTCGGGCGAAATGAGGTCGCCGGGCTTGACGGACGCGCCACAAAGCGGAACCGCTACCAGCAGCGCCAGCGCTCCGACCAGACCACCAGCAAGACGCCTCGTAACGAAATCTAAATCGCGCGAGTGGGACTCCATAACCGATTTCTCCAAGCTTGCTCCGAGGGGCGTTTGGGGGCGGCCCGGCGGCTGCCGGTTCCAGGGCTCACGAGGATTCATCGGGCGCCGTCGCGAGCCAGGCACGATTGCGTAAATCATGAAGTCTATTGTATGGCGACATTAGACAAAAACTTTCCTTATCGCAAGTGCACTCGGCTGCTTTTGCAGTGCGCAGCGGCGTAGCCCGATTTGCACCCAACGGGGCTGGGAACAAAAGCGCGTCGCCGCCGGAGGCGGAACCTTCGCCGCCAGAGCCGTACCGTGGGTGGCGCCCGCGCGATCACTTTTTTTGCGAAAAATCGCAAGCAGAAGGGCACTAGGGTTGCGCGCACAGGATGGCGGTCAGGTCGTAGGTCGCCTTGATGCCGCGGTTCAGGTTTTCCACCGACAGGCGTTCATCAACCCCGTGGACCCGTTCGCGCTCGCGCACATCGAGGATTATCGGAACGAACCCGTACGCGGGGACACCCTTTTCGCGCAGGAAGCGCGAATCGGTGCCGCCGGTGCTCATCCACGGCACCACGAACGCCTTGGGAAAATCTTCGGCGACCACTTTCTGAATCGCGTCCACGCCTCGCCACTAGCCGGCGAGATGGGTCCGGAGTCGGGTTTCTGGATGAAATCGATGGTAATCCGCTTGTCTGCGAGCAGGGTTTTCGTCCGCGGCAGAAATTCGTCCGCATCGGTGCCAGGCAGCAGACGGCAGTCGAGCCCGGCCTCGGCGGTCGACGGGATCACGTTGACCTTGAGACTGCCAGACAACATGGTCGGGGCGATGGTGTCGCGCAACAGAGCCTGCAGGTAGTCGGGTTTGAGAGGACCACGCATTGCGATGCTGAGCATGGACTGCGAATCCAGGTGGCTGAGTTCGACCTTGACTGGAAAGGGTTCGTGGGTTGCGATCGTCGCCAGCGCCTGTGCCATGATCGGAGTCAGGCGCGGGTCCGGTTGCGTCGCCAGCAGTCGCGCGAGCGCGTCGATCAGGATGAGGGTAGGGTTGTCCGCGGTCGGAACCGAACCGTGACCGGAGCGGCCATGGGCAATCAGGTGGAGCCAGGACACGCGCTTTTCTGCCACCGTCACCTGGAAAATGTTTGCCCGACCTCCGAACGGGTCCGGAGTTGCCACCCCGCCCTCGTTGACCGCGAACGCAGGATCGAACGCGTCCCAATGATTCGCCGCCATCCACTCGGCGCCGTTCGCACCGCCCGCCTCTTCGTCCGGATTCACCATCATCACGACCCCCCGCCGCAGCGGTACATGATTGCGATGCAGGGTGAGCATCGTCATCAACGCCATGATGCCGTGCGCCTTGTTATCGATCGCGCCGCGGCCCCACACGTAGCCATCTGTGAGGTCGCCCGAGAAGGGTTGGTGCGACCAATCCTTGGCGACCACCGGGACTACATCGACGTGAGACAGGAGCAGGAAAGGTTTCTTATCGGGAGCGCCCGGGAGGCGCGCCACGAGGCTGACCGCGCCGGGCTTGCTCTCGAAGGTCGCGTTCTCGATCCCTTCCTTGTCGAGGATACTTTTGAGGTAAGCGATTGCTTGCGCGGTGTTGTCGGGCGGATTGCTGGTGTCGAAACGGAGGTAACTCTGGAAGTAGGGGAGTGCCTCCTGGTTGATAGCGTTAAAGTCAGGAGAAGCGGCCCGGGCGGGTGGTCCCCAGGCCATCAGGAGAATACTAAATCCTAGAGCAAGGAAGATTCGTCGCTTCATCCCGACCACCGCGGAATCTTTAAACAGGTCCTGGTTTCCCCCGCCCGGCGCGGGGCGCGTCATTGCCTGTGTGGCTCGGCAGTCCTCGTCGCGCGGGGAGCGAATTATCGGGTCGGCGCGCGGCGTGCGGTTATTCATTTCTGGCAGGTTGGACAGTAGAAGCTCGCGCGTTGGCCTATCATCACGCTTTTGATCGGGGTTGAGCATCGGTAGCACTTTTCCCCTGCGCGCCCATAGACCTGCAGGCGATCCGCGAAAGCTCCCGGGCGGCCTTCCGAGTCGCGATAGTTGCGAAACGTCGTGCCGCGCCGATCAATCGCGTCGCGCAGGATTATCGGTATGAACTGGGCGATGCGCTCGATCTCCTCGCGTTTCAGACGGCCAGCGCGACGCGTCGGACGTACGCCCGCGCGATATAGCACCTCGGAGGCGTAGATGTTGCCGACCCCGGCTACGATGCGCTGAGCCATGATCAGGTTTTTGATTGCGACCTTGCGACCCCGGGCCTGGGCGGCGAGATAGTCGGCGTTGAACGCCTCCGAGAGCGGTTCCGGGCCGAGCCCTTTCATTTCGTGCAGAGCGGGAAGCGCGGCGCGTGCGACCAGGCGCACCATTCCGAAGCGACGCGGGTCGTTGAAGACCAGCCGGGTGCCATTGTCGAGTCTGAACTCGACATGATCGTGGCGACGGTTGAACTCCGAGGAATCGAAATCGCTGTCGCGGCAGGTGAGGCTCCCGCTCATCCCGAGGTGAACTAGGACGACGTCCTCGCCGTCGAGCTCCAAAATCAGGTACTTGGCACGCCGCCCGATCGTTTCGATCCGCCGCCCCCGGATACGCGGGCCGAAGTTGGCGGTGACTTTGCGGCGCAGCGGCAGACGGCCGATTCGGGTGCCCACAATCGTCCTGCCGACCACGCTGCGTCCAAGGATTTGTCTGAGTGATTCGACCTCCGGGAGTTCAGGCATTGGACCCCGCAAGGAGCGGCCGCAGGTGACGCGCGAGGCGGACGAAGTCGGGACTCGGGAGCGTCTCGGCACGGGCGCCCGGATCGATCGCGGCGGCGCGCAGTGTTGCATCGACCGGGCCCGCGTTCAAGCGCAGCGCGTGCGCAATCGAATTGCGCAAGGTCTTGCGCGGCGCGGAAAATGCGGCGCGAATGGTTTCGAGCACGGCGGACTCCTCTTCGCTATTAAAGATCGGGCGCGGCTGCGGCTCAAAGATCAGGACTTCGGCGTCGATCCGGGGCCGCGGATGAAAATTGCCGGCGGATACGCGGAAGTGGGATTCCACTTTGAAATAAAGCGCGGTGAAAACGGTGAGCGCACCGTATGACGGCTCCCCGGCGCGGGCGCGAATCCGCTCGGCGACCTCGCGCTGGAACATCAACACCATACGCGAGATTCCCGCGCGGTAGGCACACAGTCGGGAGAGAATTGCCGCGGCGGCGTTGAAGGGCAGGTTGCCAATTACTTTGGTCGGTACGCGATCGCAGAGCGCGGCGAAATCGGCCTTCAAGAAATCGGCGTTCACTATGCGTACGCGGCGATCACCGACAAAGCGTTGTTCGAGTTGCGTGGCGAGCAAAGGTTCGAGCTCGACCAGCGTAAGCTTCGAGAGCGGGTGCGCCGCGATGCGTTCGCTCAGGATTCCGAGCCCCGGACCGATTTCGAGCACGCGGTCCTCGGGGGCGAGGTGTGCGGCCGCGACGATGCGATTTGCTATCGCCACCTGGACGAGAAAATTCTGACCACGCGATTTGCGGGGGCGGACTCCAATCGCGCTCAGCGCGGTGCCTGCGCGCAGGGCGCGGTGCTCGGCCGTGCGCAGCGGGCGGAGGTTTCGTGGTGACATGGTTGGCTTCACCGTAGCGTCAAAGGTCTTCGCTGAAAAGTAAGGGGGCGTCAGTGGAATCGTGAGGGTCGCAGGCGCAAGAAAGCCAATCGGGCGGACCAGATCGGTCCGCCCATCCACGGGTGGGAGTCTGCGTCGCGACCTCCCCCCGAGTTAGAGTGGGAGGTTCGCTGCCGCGTCTATGGTCAGATCGTCGCGACCGCCCTGCAGGAGGCGCCAGCCGCCCGCCAGCGCGATCATAGCGGCGTTGTCAGTGCAGTATTTGAGTGAGGGTGCAATCACCTTGAAACCTTCGTCGGCGGCCGCCGCGGTGAGGCATTCGCGCAGGCGCGAGTTAGCCGCTACCCCACCGGTCAGAGCGATGACGCTCGCGCCGATTTCGCGGGCCGCTGCCAGGGTCGGTGCGACCAGCATATCAACGATCGCTTCCTGGAAGGACGCGGCAAGGTCTTCTCGGCGGGTTGCGCGCGCATCGTGACCGCGTAGAAAGGTAGCGACGGCGGTTTTTACCCCCGAGAAACTGAAGTCCAGCGGGGCGCCTTTCACGCGCGCACGGGGGATTCTGACGCTGCGGCGATTGCCGTATTTGGCGAGATCGTCGATGACCTTGCCGCCCGGATATCCCAGGCCCATCAGCTTGGCGACTTTGTCGAAGGCCTCGCCAGCCGCGTCATCGCGCGTGGATCCGATCTTCCGATAGCGTCCATAGTCCTCGACGGAGAACAGGGCGGTGTGCCCGCCGGAGACCACTAGCGCGAGGTAGGGCATCGCGATTTCGTTTTCGAGCAGCGGGGCAAGCAGATGGCCCTCGATGTGGTTGACGCCGACCATCGGGATGCCGGTCGCCTGCGCGATTCCTTTCGCACACATCAGACCGACCAGGAGCGAGCCGACCAATCCGGGGCCGCGCGTTACCGCGATTCCCCCGATCTCGTCCAGCGAAGCCCCGGCGCTCAAAAGCGCTCGCTGAACCACGGGTAGTATCGTGATCACGTGATTTCGCGAGGCGAGCTCGGGAACGATCCCGCCGTAGGCGCGGTGAATGTCGTCCTGGTTGGCCACGGCAGTCCCGCGAACGGTTGCGACGCCGGCGCGCATGGTTTCGACTACCGCTGCGGCCGCATCGTCGCAGGAAGATTCGATTCCTAGTATCAGCATCGCGGTTCTACGCAAAGGCAGTCATTGCAAATCTAAATTACTAGTCGCCTCGCTGGCGCGGCGAGCCGAGCGCACCTGCGCGCCGCGGGACGGACCCCAAGGCCGACCCGAGCGGTGTGCGAGTGAGACCTGCTCAGAATACTCAGCGCTCTTGGTGCGCGAAAGACTCAGTCCTCCGAGGGTGGTGGTGGCGAGTTGGGCGGCGGAGGAGGCGGAGAAGAGGCTGGTGGCGGGGGTATGGCCTCGGCCGCGGGCGGCGGCTGGTCCTCGCCGGCGGCAGAGGCGCCTTCGGGCGGGGAAAGCGATGGTGCCAGCCGGGAGTAGCCAACCCGTGCCATCAGATTTCCTGGATTCACCTGCAGCGCCTGCTGGTATGCCGCGGCCGCGGCAGTGTCGTGTCCCGACTCCTCGTAACACAAGGCCTCGAAGCCGAGCGTCTCACTCAGCCACAGCGGGTTGCGGCTTCCAAACCCGATTTCGCCTCGCTTCAGAAAGGTCATCGCCTGCGAGTAATTTTTTTTCGCGACGTAAGCGCGGCCCAGGTAGAAATATGCGTACGGATCGCTCGGATCGATCGAGACTGCGCGCGCCAGGTCGCGGCTCGCCTCGTCCGGATGGCCCTCCAGCAGTTCGCTCCGCGCCTGCTCCGCGATTCTCATCGACGCGGCCCTCGCCGGGTTTTGCTCCTTATCAATCATACCCTGCAATGACGAGTCGCTGACCCGCAGCGAAAGTGCCACGGATCCCGGCTCCAGGGGCGGGAGCTGGTCGGCTGAAGTCGGCTGTACCGTGGGCTCCAAGAAAACCTCGGAAGTCGTCGGCGCCGGACTCGGCGTGACCGTGGGCGTGCCGGAGGTTTCGCTGCCTGCCTCGGGAGTCGGCGTGGGCGTCGCAGTCGCCGTCAGATCCGCCTCCGGAATGGACTCCTCCTGAAAACGCGCGCTCTGGATTGGTCCGTCAGCCCTTGCCTGCACCGGAGTGCAAAAGAGTAACAGGGCGAGAGCAGCGAAAATTGGTCGACCGTGAACCAGCAAGTAGACGGAGGGTAACGTCAGTCGTTGGGGTCAGTCAAAGCATCGGGCGCGTGTGGCATCGCGTGATCGGACGCGGCGATGGTTCCGGGCTTGTGAACCGGGCAGATCTGGGTCGGTTCAGTGCCACGCGGAAAGACGCCGTCGGCGGTCACCGGGCACCATGGGCTCGCCTTGTAGCCGGTCAGCGGATCGACACGCTCCTCGACGATTCCCGGCGCAGCCGTGAAGTCGAGCACCGGGCGCGACGCTGTCGCAGCCTTCATGAATGTGGTCCATGCGGGTAGTGAAGCCTGGGCGCCGGTGAGGTTGAGATCCTCCTTGGAGTCGAATCCGGTCCACACCACGGTAAGCAGGTTAGGGGTGAAGCCCGCGAACCAGGCATCCTTCGCATCGTTGGTGGTGCCGGTCTTCCCAGCCGCCGGAATCTTGAAGCCCATCTGTCGCACCGGATAGCCAGTGCCGTGATTGATGACCTGTTTGAGCATGAACTGTCCCATGTATGCGAGCTCCGGTGAGATTACCTGTTCGGCACTGAGCTCGTGCCCCTCGACCACCTTGCCGTTATCATCGACCACGGCGGTGATCGCAAACGGCGGAACCGACATTCCGTAGTCGGCGATTATCGAATAGGCGGTCGCGAGTTGCATCGGCGATACTTCTATTCCCCCCAGCACGATTGAAGGGTAGGCGGGCAGATCGCCAAAGCCCATCCGTTTGGCCATCTCGAGTACCCGATCGAGTCCGATGGTGTAGGCAATTTTCGAGGTCGCCGCATTCATCGATTCTTCGAGCGCTTGTTCCAGCGTCACGCGTCCGTAGTACCGGTCTTTGTAGTTATGCGGCGACCAACTCATGTTGTCGGCGTACTGCCAGGTCCATTGCTCGTCGTCGACGTAGCTGGTAGGCAGCAGCTTCACGGGGCCGCCATCGATAGTCTCCTGGAATGCGGCTAGGTAGGTGAAGGGCTTAAAGGCAGAGCCGGGCTGTCGTTTCGATTGCGTGACGCGATTGAACTGGCTTTGCCGGTAGTCGCGTCCCCCAACCATCGCGCGGATCTTGCCGCTCTGCGGCTCGAGCGAGACCAGGCACTCCTCGAGCCGTTGACTTTCCTCCTTGCGCGCCAGGCGCGGATATTTGGCTTCGAGGTTCGCCAGGTTTCCGCGAATCGCCTTTTCCCCGAGCTTCTCCATGTGGACATCGAGAGTGGTGAAAATCCTCAGCCCCTCGGCGGTGAGCACGGCCGCGGGGTAACGGTCCGCGAGCTCCTTCTTTACATAGTCAACGAAGTAGGGTGCGTCGTTGTTTTCGGTATATACCTCGCGAGCGCGCAGCGGCTCCGCGACCGCGGCATCATAGGCGGCCTTGCTGATGTAACCTTCCTGCAGCATTGCGGCGAGTACTTCGTTGCGCCGCTGACGGGCAAGCTCCGGATGGCGCAACGGGTTAAGCCGGTTGGGTGAACTTATCATTCCGGCGATAGTCGCCATTTCGCCGAGAGTCAGATCGCGTGGTTCTTTCGAGAAATAGTATTCGGATGCTTCCCAGACCCCGTAAATCCCTTCCTGGCCGCGCCGGCCCAGGTAGATGTCATTGATATAATTCTCGAGAATTTCGTCCTTCGAGTACTTGCTCTCCGCGATGTAGGCCATCACGGCTTCCTTAATCTTGCGCCGGTAGCTGCGCTCGCTGGTGAGGAAGAAGTTCTTCATCAACTGCTGGGTAAGGGTGGATCCACCCTGGCGAATGGTATGCGAGGTCAGGTCTACGATCGCGGCCTTGATAATCCGGACCGGATCGACCCCGTGGTGTTCGTAGAAGCGATGATCTTCCGCGGCCAGGATCGCATCGACTTGAGCGGGGGGAATCTGGCTCAGCCGCACCAGCCGGCGCTGCTCCCAGTTGCCCTCGAAGATTCCACTGATCAGTTCGGGCTCCAGCTCCATCGAATAGATCGGCTTGCCGGTCCCCGGATCGCGCATCGACTGGATGACGTCGTCCCTGGACAGGCTGACTTCGACCAGTTCGCCGCCGAACTCGTGATACGGATAGAGGAAGCTGTGCAGGAAAATCTCGAGCTTGCCCGACTGAGCATCGTAGCTGTACTCGCCGCGGGTGTTGACCTGGCCGGGTTCGATGCGATGGTAGTTCAGGCGGGCGAGCCGCTCGAAGAAACCCAGGTCTCTAAGACTCTGTCCCGGATAGATGATGGTTGAGTCGGAGAAGATGCGCGAGGGAATGTTCCAGCGCTTGCCCGACATACGCGTAACTACTTCCTGCTCGAGTTCGTGGTAGTAGGTGAGGAAGTAGTAGAGCGCGGGGGGAAGGATAAAGAGGAGAAGGGCAAGCCCAACCAGCAGCAGCATCTTGGCGATGCGCCACGGTGACCATGGGCGTCGTGCTTGCGGCTGGGGCTCAGCAGGCATCGATTGGCGAAGAGCCCGCGGTCAGGCTTCGGGCTTAAGCGCGAAGTAGAGTGTCGAGTCTCCGCGTTTGACCAGCAGCAGGACGATGCTTCCCTTGCCGCCAGCCTTGAGCGCCTGCTGATAGGAACTTACGTCCTTCACCGGCGACCGATTTACTTCCAGAATCACGTCGCGGGCCTGCAAGCCGACCTCGTCGCCACGGCTGCCCGGCTCGACCCCGGAAATCAGCACCCCGCTGTCGAGTCCCAGCTCATGCGCCAGGTCCGGACTCAAGTCCTGCACGCGCAGGCCGAATGACGACGGGGTACCCGTCATCTTCGGTCGACTCTCGGCGGCCGCGAGCTCGGCTTCCTGAGATTCGGTGATGTTGGCGACGAGATCCTTTTCCTGCTTCTCGCGAACTATCTTGAAGGTCACGGTCTTGCCGAGCGGCGTTCGGGTGACCAGCAGCGGGAGTTCGCGGCGATCCTTGATCGGATGACCATCGAATTCGATGATCACGTCACCGCGCTTGACGCCCGCAATTGCCGCGGGGCTGTTCTTTATCACTTCGGCGACCAACGCGCCCCGCGCCTCCTTAAGATCCATGGACTCCGCCAGTTCGGGCGTGACCTCTTGGATCATGACGCCCAGCCATCCGTGCTTGACCTTGCCGTGGTCGCGAAGCTCGGAAAGTTCTTCCTTGACCAGGTTGATCGGGATTGCAAAGCCGATGCCCATACTCCTGCCAGTGCTCGTAAAGATGGCGGCGTTGACCCCCACCACGCCGCCGCTCAGGTCGATGAGTGGGCCGCCCGAGTTCCCCGGATTAATCGACGCATCGGTTTGAATGAACTGGTCGACGCTGTCGGGAAGGAAGCGGCCCTTGGCGCTGACCACGCCCACGGTCACCGTGTGATCGAAGCCAAAGGGATTACCAATTGCCATCACCCACTGGCCGACCTTGAGATCGTCGGAATTTCCCAGGGGCGCGACCGCGAGCTCGTGGCCCGCATCGATTTTGAGCAATGCCACGTCGGTCTTGCTATCGCCGCCGATGACCTTGGCGGTGTAGTTGTGGCCGTCCTGCAGCGTGACCGTAACCTTGCTGGGATTTTCGATCACGTGATCGTTGGTCAGGATGTAACCGTCTTTGGAAACGATAAACCCCGAACCAAGCGATTTGCCGTGTTGATGCCCGTAGGGAGCCGGGAACTCTCCCTCACTGCCGCCCTGTTCGGTTCCCTCGGTCGAAATGTTGACCACGGCGGGACTGAGTTTGGCGGCGAGATCGACGAAGTCGGGCAGCGTCTGGGCCTTGGCCACGTGGCCGCCTTCCGGGGTGTCGGTCCAGAACTGTATTTCCGATGCGGAACCAGCAGAGGAGGAAAGAATCAGCGCAGCCGACACGGCCACCGCCGCCAACATTCGAATCAGCTTAAACTGCATTTGCAAAAGGAGCGGCGCCGGGACTTACCGGGCCGATTGTCTCGCCAGTTCAACGTATTTCATACGAAGGTCGAAGAGTATCGCTTCAATCAATCCATCTTCATCACGGTCGAGATTGCCACGGGTTTTCTCCCGCAACATTCCAATTATATCGATTAGCTGCTGCGCCGCCTGAAGATCTTTGCTGCGCGCGCCCGAAACCGGGTCCGAGATCTCGCCCAGCGCCGCCAATGCCTGGGTCGAGAGACCTACCATGAAGGTGGTGAAGGTAACTTCCGGTTCCTCAGGCGGTTCCGGTGCAGCATCTCGCCGCCGTTCGGCGGCCGCAGCCTCGGGCGCGGAGGCAGCCGCCGGCGCCCGGGTTTCTTCCGGGCCGTCGGCCTTGGCCTCGCCCTCGGCGGAGAAGCGCCGCCGGTCCTGAACCGTAAAGCCCTTGTCTTTCTCTTCCGACGCCATGGTTTGCCAGCTAGGAGGTGATCCTCATCTGTTCGAGGCGGCGAATCCGTTCCTCAATAGGCGGATGGGTTGAGAACAGCCTGGCAATTCCCCGCCCGCTGAGCGGGTTAACGATAAACAGATGAGCCGTGGAGGGACTTGCGTCGAGGGGCATTCTCTCGTTGGAGGATTCCAACTTGCGCAGCGCGTTAGCCAGATTGAAGGGATTGTGGGTCAAGCGGGCGCCGCTCGCGTCGGCTTGATACTCGCGGGTGCGTGAAATCGCAAGTTGAATCATAGTGGCCGCGATCGGAGCGAGCACTGCGACGAAGATGAGGCCGAGGGCCCCGCCGCGGTCATCGTCGTCGCTGCGGCCCAGCCCGAAAATCGCGCCCCATCGTACCCACGTGGCCAGCATCATGATCGCGCCCGCCATGGTTGCGGCGATCGAACTGGTCAGGATGTCCCGGTTGATAACGTGGGACAGTTCGTGGCCCAGCACCCCCTTCAATTCCTCGCGATCGCAGATGCGCATTATGCCACGCGTGACCGCGACCGCCGCGTGACGAGGATTGCGCCCGGTGGCAAAGGCGTTGGGAGTGTCGGAATCAATCAGAAAAAGCCGGGGCATCGGGATACCCGCCGAGTGCGCGAGCTCATTTACGATCGAATAGAGTTCCGGCGCATTGCTGGCATCGAGCGGCTGTGCGCCGTACGCACGGAGCACTATGCGATCTGAAAACCAGTAACTGCCGAAGTTCATTATCACTGCGACGACGAACGCCATCTCCATCCCGCCGCGTCCGCCGAGCAGTCCTCCGATGAGCAGCAGCAAACCAGTCATCAGACCAAGCAGGAACGTTGTTCTGAGAAAACTGTTCATGATTTTAGAGCTGTCGTGAGCGAAAAGCGCCGGAAATCGCGATCCCGAAGCTACGCCACGCCTTTTTTACAGTCAATGTAATCATACAACAGGCAAATCACTCTCGAATCAAATCAACACCAGTCCCCGCATAAACCCCATCATTAGACGAGGCGGGCGCACAGAGACTGCACGACTTCGGCAACCGCAAGAGCGTCGAGCGGCTCGCGGCAGAGGACGGTTACCGCGCCGAGCGGTTGCCATCGGATGGGATCGGTCGGTCCGAAAATCACCACGCCGCGAGCCCCCGCCGCGGCCGCCAGGTGCGACACCCCCGAATCATTGCCGACGAAAACGCGCGCGCGATGGGCCAGCGCCGCAACGACTTCCAGCTCGAGGCCTTGGAGGGCGGCGACTTGCCGCTCTTGAAAACGCGCCGCCATGGTGGGTTCGGCAGGACCGAGTACCGCGATCGGTTTCACGGAGGAGGAGATGTCGCTGGCGAGCTTTACGAATCGAGCGAGAGGCCAGTTCTTGCTCAAACTCCCGCTGCCGGGGAAGATCAAGCAGAACTTGCCATGCGTCGCGCCCACCCGATGTAATACTTTATCGGCAGAGTCGAAATCGGACTTGGCCAGCTCGACACGCGATTCTAACCGGTCGCCGCAGGCGCCGATGGAATCGAGATAGACCCTGCTCAGGTGGCCATCGCCCGGTGGCCGAAAGCGGTGAAACGAGACTTCGCCGGAAGCCGCAGCACTGAGAGATCGGCGGAAGTTGTGGTCATCGGCGGCGAAAAACGTATAGATCCTGCCGAACTGACCGAAAAATGCGTGCGCGGCAGGGTCTGCTGTGGCCTCGTTGCGGAACAGGGAGCTGACTTCACGCCGATCGATCGAATGTCCGGCCTCGATGCTCATTCTGCCGACGGCGAAGCGCGCCAGTTCCGGGCGCGCCATCAGCTCAAGGGTGGCATCATGATGGCGGCGTGCGATGGCGCGGAGTGCAGGTCCCAGGCAGATGAGGTCGCCGAGCGCGCCTGGAAAAATCACGAGCGTGCGCATTGCAGGTGAGTCTAGCATCGGGGGCGGCTCCGCCGATCGCGTGGATGGCCGCAGGCTCTGCGAAATCGGTGTGATTTGCTGAGATCGTGGGGTCAGGTCGCAAAGCGGGCTCAAATACCGCTAAAATTGAAGCATGCCGATCAGCGTTGCGCATTCTCCTTTGGAACTCGTTGGGCACACACCGGTGGTCCGGCTTAACCGGATTCCCGGAAAAGACGACGCCGAGATTTGGGCCAAGCTCGAAAATTTTAACCCCGGTGGCAGCGTCAAGGATCGGATTTGTCTGGCGATGATCGAGGATGCCGAGAAGAGCGGGCGCATCAAGCCGGGGGACACTATCGTCGAGCCCACCTCGGGCAATACCGGAATCGGCCTCGCGCTGGTTGCGGCGGTCAAGGGCTATAACCTGATTCTCACGATGCCGGACACCATGAGCGAGGAACGACGTTCGTTGCTGGTCGCGTACGGAGCCAAGCTCGTGCTTACGCCCGACACGCGTGGAATGCACGGCGCGATCGCCAAGGCCGAGGAGCTGTGCCGGGAAAATCCGCGCTACTTCATGCCGCAGCAATTCAGCAATCCCGCCAATCCCGAAATTCACTATCGGACCACCGGGCCCGAGCTGATGGAACAGCTCCCGAAGATCGACGCCTTCGTGTCGGGCGTCGGCACCGGCGGCACTATATCCGGAGCGGGCCGTTACCTGCACGAGCATTCGAAGAACCAGGTGCTGGTAGTCGCGGTTGAGCCGGCAAATTCGCCGGTGCTGTCAGGCGGGGAGGCCGGCTTTCACAAGATCCAAGGAATCGGCGCCGGCTTCGTGCCTAAAAACCTCGACACCAACGCGTACAATGAAATAGTCAAGGTGAGCGACGAGGACGCGGCGGAATTCTCGCGGCGCCTTGCGCGCGAAGAAGGAATCTTGGTCGGGATTTCCTCGGGAGCGAATTGTTGCGCAGGCCTACAAATCGCGCAGCGTCTGGGGAAAGGGAAGGTTGTCGCGGTGGTGTTCTGTGACACCGGCGAGCGCTATCTGACCACCGACTTATTTCAGGCCGAAGGAATCTGATCCAGGGAGCGCGATGACCGAGCAGTTGCAGCAGAAACTCGACCAGCTCCGCGCGATCTTCGTGCCGATGCGATCGGTGATGGTCGCTTTCTCCGGCGGGGTCGATTCGACATTTGTGCTCAGGGTTGCGCATGACACGATTGGGGAGCGGGTGATCGCGCTGACCACCACTTCGCCCACGATGCCGGATGAGGATCGCGACACCGCCGTCAAGATGGCCGCCGAGATCGGCGCGCGCCATCTGGTGATCGATTCCAATGAACTGGAAATTCCCGGCTATGCGGCCAATCCGATCAATCGCTGCTACCTGTGTAAGACCAACCTCTTCGAGATCTGCGAAGCACGGGCGACTGCCCTGGGAATCGGCGAAATTGTCGACGGGCTAAACCTCGACGACCTCCACGACTACCGGCCCGGGATGAAAGCGGCCGCCGAGCGGCGGGTACGCCACCCCCTGGTCGAGGCCGAGTTGAGCAAGGCGGAGATTCGCGAATTGTCGCGCTCGCTGGGCTTACGGACTTGGGACCGGCCCGCGTCGCCGTGCCTGTCTTCTCGCTTCCCCTATGGCACCGAGATTACGCCCGAGGGACTGCGCAAGGTGGCGGAGGGCGAGAAGCTCCTGCATGCGCTCGGGTTCCGCGTGGCCCGGGTGCGCTATCACGGCGAAGTCGCGCGGATCGAGCTGGAGCGCGATCAAATCGCGCGTGTTTTCGAGCCGGAAATTCGCGACACCGTGGAGCGGGAGCTGAAACGGGTAGGATTTCGGTTCGTGACGATTGACCTCAAAGGGTTTCGCTCGGGATCGCTCAACGAGGGAATCGTCACTCCCGCCCCTTCGCGGGGTTAGGTCAGAGAGCCGGATTCTTCCGGGCTGTAGGCCCGCCGAGTTTTATCGTCGGTTTTGTCGCTCTAACAGCGCCGTCGCCAGTTCCAGGTCTGCCTCGGTGGTAATCTTCAGGTTTGGGGTGGTGCACTCGACCACTTCGACTCGGGTGCCGATGCGTTCGGCGAGGTCCGCGTCGTCGGTCACCGCAACATGATCGCGCATCGCACGATCGTGGGCGGCAACTATCAGCTCGCGACGAAACGCTTGCGGTGTTTGTGCTTGCCAGAGATCGTAACGAGGGACGGTGGCGCTTATCGCGTGGCCGGCGTCGACCCGCTTGAGGCTGTCGGCGACCGGTATTGCCGCGATCGCACCGCCGGCGCGGTTGGCCGCGGCTAGACATGCCTCGAAGATCTGCGCGCTTGCCAAGGGACGCGCCGCGTCGTGAATGACGACCAGTTCGCTTTGCGCAGAGGTGAGCTCGAGCGCGATTTGCACAGAATCCTGGCGCTCGGCGCCGCCGGGAGTGATTTTCACCGGAATCGACAGGGTCGAAGCTGCGCGGCGCGCCGCGGCTTCCCTTCCAGCGGGAACCGCGATGACCACTTCCTCGATTGCCCTAACCTGCGCGATGGTCGCGAGCGACCAGGAAAGCATGGTGCGACCCGCAAGCGCCACGAAGGCCTTGGGTTCGCTGCGACCAAGCCGGCTACCGCCTCCAGCCGCGACAATGATCGCCGAGGCCTTCATTCTAGGTCATTTGGAAAGGGGATGTTCGATGAATGCGGTCATGGCGTCGATGACCTTTACATCGACGTGCCCTGGCTCGCCGTACTCTTGCTTGTTGGGTTTTCCGGTCCCGGCAATAAACAAATGATTTAGTGCCGGGAAGGTCTCCACGCGAACGTGGTCGACGCCCTTGAGGCCTTCCTGCCAATGCTCGATGTCCTGGTCGATCACCTGGTAGTCGCGTCCGCCGTGAAGGATGAGGATGGGTATACGGAGCTGGCGTGCAATCGCGACCTCGTCGCGTGCCTCGAGATCGTAGTAATAAGACGCCGGCGCACCCAGGAAGTTCTCGGTGGGCGGCATCAGGTGGTTGTCCAGCTGGTTGGCCTTCTGTTCCAGTTCGTCCAACTGCTCATGCGAAGCTTCCCCAAGAAAGCGCATCTGCTGGACGTTCATTTCGCCGAACTTTCGGCCGCTCGGGGCGAGAAGGATCAACCCACGCACCGGAGCAGCTTTAAGCGCAACCTCGGGCGCGATGGTTGCTCCCAGGCTGTGTCCGGCGACGAAAATCTGATTGCGGTCGACCTCCGGGCGTGAGCGCAAAAGATTGACCGCCGCGATCGCGTCGTCGAGATACTCTTCTTTAACCGTGATGTGCTGCAGATCCATTTTCGCAGCATAGTCATGAGTGCGCTTGTCGTAACGCAGCACCGCTATTGCGCGTGAGCTCAAGGCCTCGGCGATGTCCTTGAAGATATGATTGGGTCCCACGCTCTCATCCATGTCGTTGGGTCCCGATCCCCCCAGTAAGACGACCGCCGGCCACGGACCCCTGCCGTTGGCCGGAACGGTCAGAAGTCCGGGCAATAGGTAGGGCGCCGCACCTACATGGACGTCGATCGAGTGAAAGCTATTTGCTTCCGCGTATGGAGGAGAGGTGGCCGGGGGATCTGGAACAAAGTGTATCCCAGAAATCTCGCCGCTCCGCGGATTGACCGCGAGCAGCAATGCCAGGTCCGAATTACGTTCGAACTCTAGCGGAGCGACGACAATGTCCTGGCCGCTCAGCGCGCTGCGCCGGGCAATTTTCCAACTAAGGAGTTTGCCATTGGCGCCAGTCAACCCCTGCCAGACTGCGCGCAGTTGTTGAGGGGTCAGTGCAGCCTTCATCGCGCCGTCGAAATGCGCGGTTGCAGCGTCGAAGAGTCCGTCGCGCAGGTCGCTCATCAGTTCATCACAGCGCTTATCTGCTGTTTCGGACGCAAAGGCGCCCATGGATGAGAGCACCATCGCGCCCAAGATGACGGACACCATCACCCACGCGCCTCGCCCCGCTCGCTTCATCACGGCCCCTTCTTAGCGCGGACCTGTTGAGGAAACTAAAAGGGATCGGTGATTAGCCGATCCCTTGGAAGTCCATCTTGAATAGATATTCCCGCGTCAGTTGGCGAAAATGGTCTTGAGCTCTTCCATAATTTTTTCCTCGGGATGCGATTTCGCGATGGAGAGCTCTTTTACCAGCAGGCTGCGAGCAGTATCGAGCATCTTGCGTTCGCCAAACGACAGTTCCTTGTCACCCTTAAGAACCAGCAGGTCGCGGAGGACCTTTGCGATTTCGAGCGGGGAACCGGTCTTTATCTTTTCCGTGTACTCGCGGTAGCGGCGATTCCAGGTCTGTGTATCGACCTCGACCTTGCGCTGGCGCAAAATCCGGTAGATTTTGTCGACCATATCCTTGCCGATCACCCGGCGCAGACCTACCTGCTCCACGTTTTCGGTGGGGATCATTATCGTCATCTTTTCGGCACCGAGAATTCGCAGCATGTAAAATTTGCGCTCGGTACCGGAGATTACCCGCATCTGGATGTCATCAATAACCGCCACGCCGTGAGCGGGATAAACAACCTTTTCGCCTTTTTTGAATGAGAGGTGAGAGTCTTTCACGCTGAATACTGAGGCACTCTTCACAGGCGTTCGATTTCAGTCCGGTTAATGACCTCCCCGGTTCATTACCTTTCTGATGATGCCTGGATTGCATATTGATTATGACACACTCTCACGGCTTTTGTAACCCTGAATGCGAAATAGCGTGGAAAGTGCAACCCGGGAAAACAATGTTTGGAAATATCGCGTATCTTGAGAGTATATTTGGCTAGTTGTGACAGCTATAAGCGAAGTTCCATCACGATCGCATCTTCTCCGGGACCGTAGTAATGCCTTCTCAAACGGCGTTCTTCGAAATCGAATTTTCGATATAGACGACGCGCCGCCAGATTCGATCGTCGGACCTCGAGGGTAACCACATCGGCACTTTTCTGCCGTGCCTCGGCAATCGTGGCCCCGAGCAGACGTGCTCCCAGACCGAACCTGCGATGGTCGGGATGAACGGCTACGTTGAGAACGTGGCATTCGTCTGCCACCAGCCATCGACATAGGAAGCCATCGGGTGGTGCGGTGCGGTCTTCACCCGAAACCGCAACCGTCAAGCGCGAAAAGGGGAGGGTTAGCTCGCGACGAAAGGCACCCAGGCTCCACGGGGTCGGGAAGGCGAGCTGCTCGATCTCTACGATTCGAAGAAGGTCGCGAAGTGAGGCGTCCCGAATATGGATCGCCATCGAGTACACCACCGAGTCCGGCTCGTGAGCCGTCCGCCCCTGCGACGGGCGCAACCGAGGTCAGGCGGCGTTTTTCAGTTCGCCCGTCTCACCCTTGAGGACCACGATCTCTATCACCTTATCACGAAGGCGATGCTTAAACGCCGCAACTTGTTTGCCAAACTCGATCCGCGTCATGAAGTCGGCGGGAAACGCCGAGGAGACGTAAGAGAGCCGCCGCAGCGCTTCGCCGCGTACGCTTGCGTGGATGGTAAGGACGTTGTCGCCGAGCGCGATGCTGTAGTCGTAGTCCGGCATCTCGTCGGGCAGGTTCCACAGGCGCTTGAGGGACGACGCGGGCAGCTTGCGTGGCATCTCCAGGCGGACGAGGTACGCATTGGCGTATTCCTTGACCGTGTAGACGGTGCCGTACCGGCGATCGCGTTCCAGCTTCTCGTCGTGCAGATTGGTCTGGAAGCCATCGAACGCGACCTTGCGTTCAACCTTGCGGCCCTTCGCGCCGCCGCGCGTCAGGACCGCTCCAAGCGGGGCAATGGCAAGGCCATAGATCGCAGCGCGGTAGATCATTTCACTTGCCGGCTTGGCGTGCAGAATTCCTTCCCGCAGGCGCCATACTGTTTCCACGATCGCTACTACCACACCCAGGAAAATCCATCCGCGCGTCGCGATTGAGAATACCGAATCGCCCAGGAGCACCGCAGCCGCAGCGGTCAGAATCGCCGGGTATAGGATCAGGTTCAGGATGATGTTGAGCGCGGTCGAACGTGCGCGCGAAAAGCCCGACGGCGAGCCGACCGCCTCTTCGAGCATCGCCTTGGTCGAATCAGGCATCGCGCCGAGGACCGGTTCGAGCAGGCGAAGAGCAACCCGGACCGGGCCAGGGGCGCCCTTCACTGGCGCCGTGTCCACGGTGGCCAGGACAGTCTCGAAGTCTTCGTTCAGTTCGCCCTCGAAGTGTTTGTCCCCAATCGGTCCGGGCAATGCGCCGACGTCCTTGGGAAGGTTTACCATCGCGATCGGCGCGGCGATTGCGCTCGACACGGGCGCAGCGGGCGCCGCCTGGGGTGCCGCTGGTGGGGCCGGCGCAGGCTTGGGCGCTGCGGCGGCAGTCGGAGCTGCGCCGTTGGTCTCGGCGCCTGCGGCCGGCGGGGAAGGTTGTGTGCCGCCCTCCTTGAGAAACCGCGAAGGTGCGTCGTCGGGAATCGTCAGGTCGGGGTGAAGGGTCCGCGCGCGCGCCAGCAACACGCCTTGGATCTCGGGGTTGTTCGGGTCAGGAACGCAGCAGTCGACCGGGCAGACCGCGGCGCATGCTTCGTGATCGTGAAAACCGACGCATTCGGTGCACTTGGAGGGAACGATGTAATAGATATCTTGTGCGATAGCAGGGTTTACTTGGCCATTGAGTTCCCATTCCACTCCGCCGCCGTATATCGCGGTGTTTGGGCATTCTGGCTCGCAAGCACCGCAGTTGATGCATTCGCTCGTTATGGTGGTCGACATTCGCTAACCCCGGGCTTAGTCTTTTTTTAAAATCGATCGTCGAATAGCAGACTTTCGATTCTTACAGATCGGACGATAACTGTAGCAAGTTTTACCTGTCAACTAAGGCTTTCCAAATTTGCCTAATGGACAGGAGTTGGGAGTACTGACTTCGCGCTTGCGTTGGGTGAATCGATTTGTAACTATCCCTCAAGTCCAGGCGCCCCGAAGGGGATTGATCTGGGCATTTCGACAGAGCTTGAACTGCTGATGGGACCGGAACTCAGGAGGTAAGGTCGAATGAAAACAATGCTATGTCTGCTTGTGGGGGTTTCGCTTTTCGCGCTGACGGCCTGCGGACCGGACATGCGGGTCATCAATAACGCCAGTGAGAAGGCAGAAGCCGACGCCACCCAGGCGGAGGCGGCAGCAAATTCGGCCGAGGCTTCAGCGAATCAGGCTGATACCGCCGCCAATCAGGCCAACCAGGCAGCGTCGGGGGCAGAGGATGCAGTGCGTCGCGCGAACGACGCGGTGTCGCGCCTCGAGGCGTACTTCGCAAGCTCGGTTACGAAGTAAAAACCGATCTTTTACCGACAAGAAAATGGCGGAAGGACAGCAGCCCTTCCGCCATTTTAGTTACTTACTCTCGAAGCCGAGTGGGCCGGCCGGCGGTTCGCGATCGTTATTTTTGGGACCGGGGCGTTGCCGCCTGAGTACGATCCATTGTTTAACGGGAAGGCGAAGGAGACGCTTGCGGCTTTAGCGCGTCGCGAACATGCTCGCGGAGAGCATCGTTTCGCTCGATGCGATCTTCGAGGCTGCGGAAAGCCGATACGCTGAGTCCCTGTGCCGAAGCCGCCTGCTCAACCGTCAGATTGCGGTTGTGCTGCATGGCCTGATAGACCTTGATGTACTTGTCAACGTCCTGCGGTGGTACA
>DASXMJ010000110.1 GCA_036495685.1 Candidatus Binataceae bacterium
GTTCTGCGCGGTTCGCTCGGCCTCAGGCTCCATCTTGATGGTTTCCTGGAGGTCCTTCATGGTGTCGTTGCGCAGCTGATCCACGTTGACAGAGGCCGTTTTTTCCTTCGAATTTTGTTTCGAATTTTCTCCCTGGACCAGCTCGAGATATTTGCATTCCGCAGAATTGAATTTCGCGGTGAAGGCATACTCGTTCTGGCCGCTCACCTGCTCGTACTGCTTGGCAGCGTCGAGGTATTTTCCCTGGCGCTGCAAGTTCTCACCCAACCGGAAACGCATCTCGGCGGCGTACTGGCCGGTGGAGAATTTGCTCAGATAATTCTCCGCGCCTTTTATCCATTGGTCGTTGAGCTGGGTATTTTTCATCCCGCTCGCCTCCCACTGCTGGCGCGGCAGCGCATAGGCCATGTATGCCGCCCACTGGGCGTCGGCTCCCCCCGACTTGGCCATCTCGTTGGCGAGCTGCTCGACCTGGTCGAAGCGCTTTTGCTTGTAATAGATATCGGCGGCGTATCGGTAACCCTTGTTGTACTTGCCGCTGGCCCTCGCCGCCTCGATGTAGTACTTGGCTGCTCCGTTTTCGTCATGCTTGCTGAGCAGAACGTTTGCGAGCAGCCATTTCTCAAACGGATCTGAGGAATTGCCAAATTCTTCGATGGGATTGCGCACGTACTTCCCGATCGCCGCGATAGCAATCGCCCAGTTCTGCTTGTTGTCCTCGACCGCCTTGATCTTGTCGACAATCTGCTTGTGATAGGCGGCCTTTTTAGCTGGATCTGAAGTCGCGTTCTCGGCCGAGAAGAGGGTTTGCAGCTGCAGCATCAGTGACCCGCCGGTGCTCGCCATTCCCTGCGTGTACCTTTGCGCTTCCTCGGGCTTGCCCATCAAGGAGTAAGTCGTCGCCAGACCCTGATTGGCAGCCTTGTACTGCGCGGTACCGGAGCCGTCCTCAAGGATCTTCTTGAAGTCGGCGATGGCCTTGTCATACTCGGGGTGCTCGAACTTGCCCAATTCCTTTTCGCAGTTCGCGCGACCGAGCAGGTTCTCCCGCACAAGGTTCGGATCGACGATGACCAGCGTGCTCTCCGTGAAACCATCGAT
Organism: Candidatus Binataceae bacterium; assembly: GCA_036495685.1. Taxonomy (NCBI): domain Bacteria; phylum Candidatus Binatota; class Binatia (SeqCode); order Binatales (SeqCode); family Binataceae (SeqCode); species Binataceae bacterium (SeqCode). Next base: position 1,102 of record DASXMJ010000110.1, read on the forward strand.
CGCTTCGTTGAGCAGCCTCTTGGCTTGCGCTTCGTTGTTCGCATAGACCGACGTCGCGCCCTGGAATCGAAGCCAGGACAGGGGATAGAGCGCCTGCAGCGAAAGCTGCTCCGGAACTGAATAGTCGCACTGGCCGCCCGCATCGATCTGGGCGATACAGTCGTCTTTCTTCTTCTTGTAGGTGTTGTAGAGAGTGCTGAGCGCCGACTCGAGTTGGTGATATGAGGGTTCCAACGCCATCTGGTTCGTCGAGGGTTCAGAAGCGACCTTCGCGTACAAGGCCTCCAAGCGATCCAGCTCGTTGATTACCTGACCGGCGGTCGACTCGTTGCTTTCCGCGGACGGTACTCTGCTCGCAACTTCTGCGACCTGTGCACTTAATTGTGATGCCGATTGTGCGTGTGCCGTACCGGCATACAAAACCAACGCGCCGAAGGCGACAAAGACCATCCAGACGCGGCTAATCCCCAACGATGAATTCATTTTTTCCTTACGCCCCAAGTGATCTGACCGAACTAGGCCGGCCCTAAATAAGGACAGGCCGACCGCACCGTCAAGCGGAACCCAATATTTGCGTAACTTCCTTTAGATAGGCAAGCGAGCGAATCCGCGCCTTTCTATCCTCTAGGCTAACCGGGCCGGCAAACCCGCGGTCGACCAGCGCAGCCGACATCCCGACTGCGGCCGCCGCCTCGAAATCCAGCCGAACCGAATCCCCCACATGCAACGCCTCGGCAGGCCGCAGGCCGTGCTTGGCCAGTGCCGCCTCAAATACCTCGCGACGCGGTTTGGCAAAGCCGGCTTGTGAGGAAATTGTAACGGAGCTGAAGTGCGGTTTCAGTTCCAAAGCTTCCAGAATTTCGTAGAGCCGGAAGTCAAAATTAGATATCACGCCAAGCTCAAGTCCTTGCTGCTTTAGACGACAAAGCGTTGCCGAAGCTTCAGGATCGACCTCCCAGTGCATCGGATCGGCAAAGAAAGCAAACAACGCCTCAAAAAAATCATCGAACCGCGGAAAGTCGCCCAACCCCTCAAAGGTCCGCGCCACCACCGCCTTCCACCAGGCCCGCTCCAGGTTGCGCAATTGGACTTCCGAATGACCCTTGCCAAACGCAAGCTCTGGTGAAGTGCCGAACGCGCGACGAAACCCGGCGGTCACCGCCCTGTCCGATAGATCCAGCCCGAACTCACGCGCGAGCCTCGCGTAGGTTCTACCAACCGGTTGGCGCGCATCGAAGAGCGTCCCGGCCGCGTCAAAAAACACCACGCGCAGAATCGCCATCGTCTTCTAGAGACCGTCCCAGACCTGCACCAGCACGCCGAATGCGTCGCGCGGCGAAATGAAGAACTGCCGCTCTCCGCGCCGGTTGCGCTTTTCATCAACCACGCGAACCCCGTCGCGCTTGAGGCGTCCCAGGGTTGAATCGAAGTCTTTCAGGTCAATCGAGATATGGTGCAGCCCCTCGCCATGGCGCGTGATAAAGCGCGCGACAAAATCGTTGCTCACCTGCTGGGACGGACTTTGGATAAATTCAAGCTTAAACCCTGCCACTTGCATGTTCGCGATGATGAAGTTGCCTTCGGAGTTGGACAGGTGCGGCTCCCGCCCCGACGCGGTGGGGTTGAAGTACCTGGTGAAGAAGCTCTTTGCCTGGTCGATCTCCTTGACTGCGAGAGAGACATGGTCGAAGTGCGCAAGACCATCGGGCTCCGGCCGTGGATGCGGCGCATCGAAGTCCGGTACCCGCCAGAACTGAATCAACGCTCCGAATGCCGATCGTGGTGATATAAACGCCGTAGCGGAACCCGCCGAGTATTCCTGTTCATCAACGACCCGGACGCCGTCGCGTTTAAGCTGCTCGGTAAGGGGCCGCAGGTGGTCAACCTCGATCGACAGATGGTGCATCCCTTCGCCGTGCTTATCGATGAATTTGCCCACAAAGCCGGAGCTGCCCGGCAGGTCTTCGATGAATTCCACGACGAACCCGCCCAGCCAGAAATCCTGCCAGTAAAAGGCGCCGCTGACCTGATCGTCGCGCGTCTTCGGATTGCGTTCCTTCATCGGGAAGTAACGCGAAAAGAATTCCGCCGCGCGGTCGATCGAGCGGACGGCAAAAGAAACGTGATCGAAACGCATCCGCACATTCTCAGCCATGTGACCAATCATTTCCTTTCCGAGCGTGAAACTCGCCGGCCATGCCGAAGGCGCGCGACTCTCCACCCTCCGGCCTGTCTCCCTGCCGGATGAACAAACCCGCGTTTTGCCAAGGAATCTTCAGCGCCTAGCGCGCCGAAAACGGCCCGGGTCAATTCCTCAGAAAATCATTTTTCGCCCGCCCGGTCGATAGGAACGCGTCTGGTCCGCGGGCCAAACGAGCGCATAAGCGTCGGCGCACCACGCCGGCGGCAGCCCGACCGCCGCTGGGGTCAACTCGTTTTTAACATCTGTGCGCAGGGAGGCGGTTGGAGACGCAAGCTTATCCGGGTTAATCGTGGTACCGAGGCAAACGCGCGGTCGATTATCCCCGGCCCGGGATACGCGGACGAAAACGCCACAACAGCCTGAATGAATTGCGCAAGATCAGCGGCCATGCATTGCGGATCTTACCCGCGTAGACGGACATCGACTGCGACGCGCGCGATAGCGATGGGACGTCAAAGAAATTCCAGGCGCGCGTTGACCGACTTGCCTTCAATATGCGCGACGATATAACCGCCCCCCTTGAAGGGACCGGCGTTAAAAATCTTGGTCGCCCCTATCGCATCCTCGGCCGCGGACTCGTGAATGTGGCCCGATATACAGATGTCGGGCTGCACTTCTTCTATGAAGCGGCGCGCCGCAGTGCTGCCAACCGCTTTGCCCGACAAGATACGATCGCACTTGGTTTCGAAAGGCGGCGTGTGACACACCATGACCAGCGGGCGCAGGTCGTGGACCTGTTGGTAACCGCTGCGCAGCGCCGCGTAGATCTCGTCTTCGGTAAATTCGGTCGGAGTCTTGAAAGGCGTGAGGTTCGAGCCACCACACCCGAATATGCCGACTCCATCGATCATCCTTCCCTTGCCGTGAAGATCGATTCCTTCGCTCTCCAGAAACGGCATTACTTCACGCCGATCAAGATTTCCCGAAAGTGCCAGAACCTTCGCGCACGACCGGCGCACGTCTGACAATACCTTCCGGGTGTCTTCGATTCCGCCGAAGTTGGTCAGATCACCGGACAGGATCACGAGGTCACAGTCGCTCATGACCTTGCCCATCCGCTCGAGGTTGCGAGTTGCCATGTGGACGTCGCCGAAAGAAACTATTTTCATGCTGTCGCTCGAGTCGAAGTTTAGCCGACCGGCCGAATTCAGGGAAAGAATCGGGGAATTGGCCTTCGGGGCCGCTCTCTAGACCGCGGCCAGCCCTAACGGCGCAAGGAACGACTCCATCGCGCGCACACATTTCTCCGGTTCCTCGATCTGCAAGAAATGGGTAGTGCCAGGTATGGCCTCGTACGGAAGGCCGTGCTGCTCCGCGAGCGCACGTCCGATGAGCGCCGGGGGCATGACTTCGGGCAAGTCGGGGTCCCCACAGATCAGCTTGGTTGGAACCGGGAGGTGGCCCAGCCGCTCCCAGAGGGTCGGGTCGGCATTGGTTGAAAAGACGCTGGCCTCGAGCTCTCGCGGACAAGCAAGTTTCCAGCAGCCCGCCCGCGAGTCGTGCCGCAGTGTCGCGCGCGCCATGAGCTCATACGCTTCGGGCCGCCATCGAGTAAATCGCGCCCGAAACTGTCCAGCGAGAATCGAAGGGTCGGCGTAACGTTCGGTGCGCCGTAGCGCGCGGGTAGCCAGAGAGTTTTTGTCCTGCGTCTGATCCCCCCGCAGCACATGACCTTCCGGTGGAAAAATCGGAGGATCAAACAGGACCAGCGCCTCGAATCGCGGTCCGAATTGGAGCGCGTGCAGCGCCGCAGTTACGCCCGACAGCGAGTGAAAAACTCCGGCGGCCCGCTTATGGCCGAGCTCTGTGTTAATTGCTTGCAATACCTCTTCCAGATCCATGACGAAGCGCGGCCAGCGATGCGCATCTTCGTGGTGCAAAGGGTTGTGGCCGTGATTGCGAAAGTCGAACACCACCACTTCGTAGCGCTCGCGCAGCGGTCCCCAGAACGGAAAGTAGCCGTCGATGGCCAGACCGTTGCCATGACTCAACATCAGGCGCGGTCCCGCCGTGTTTCCGTGTTGGCGGACCCGAATTACCGCATGGTCGCCGAGCTTGACGTCGAACGTGTGCTGCGCGCGGGGCACCGTAACGTGCTTCGATTCCATTTGTTTCGACGGCAGCCTCTCACAACATCCGTACCGGGTCGATATCAATCGCGAGCGTCACTTGTTGGCGGTCCGCGTAGGGGCCAATCTCGGCCCGCATCCTGGCCAGCACCGAGCGCATGGTCCTTAGTTGACGCGATTTCACCAGCACCTGCCATCGGTAACGGCGCTTGATCCTCTCAATCGGCGCAGGCGCCGGTCCCAGCACGCGCAGCTCCGCCGACATTGGGTCGCGCCCAAGGGATTTCGCCACTGCTTCCGCAACCGATGCAAGCGGTCGCGGTTCTTCACCTTCAATTCGCACCATCGCAAGCCGCGCATACGGCGGATACTCCAGCTCGCGGCGCAAATCCAGTTCGCGCTTCATGAATCGTACGTAATCCTGATCTCGCGCGGCCCGGATACTGTAGTGATGCGGCGAAAAGGTCTGGATTATGACCTTACCCCCGCGCTCGCCCCGCCCGGCGCGGCCTGCGAGCTGGGTCAGAAGCTGAAAGGTGCGCTCGGCGGATCGGAAATCCGGAAGGTTTAGACCCAGGTCAGCCAAGACCACCGCTGCGAGGGTGACCCCGGGAAAGTCGAAGCCCTTGGTAATCATCTGGGTGCCGACGAGAAGGTCAATCTGGTTTGCCCGCAGCGCCGCCAAAATTCGCGCGCGCGTGCCCCGCCGCCCGCTGGTGTCGCTGTCCATTCTTTCAATCCGCGCATTCGCAAGCAGCGTTTCCAGTGCGGCGACCAGTTTTTCGGTGCCGAAGCCCTGCCCCGACAACCCGGCTCCGTGGCAGGCGGGGCACAAGTCGGGTGCTGGCAGTCGGTCTCCGCAGTAGTGGCAGCGAAGTGATCGATCGCGCAGATGAAACGTCAGGCTGACACTGCAATTTCGGCACGCGATAACGTTGCCGCACAGGCGGCATTGCAAGAAATTGTGAAACCCACGTCGATTCAGAAAGACCATTGCCTGTCCACCCGCGGCGAGGTTTCCACGGAGTGCGTCGAGCAGCCGGGGCGAGAGCGGGACCCCTTCTGGTGCCGGCGTAGCTCGCAAGCCACCGTTGCTCGCAGCAGCATCATTCGGCGTGGTCGAGGAGCGTCGCAGATCCACGACTTCGACCACTGCCATAGGACGATCATTCACCCGCCGCGTCAGGCGCAGAAGGCGGTAACGTCCGCGCCGTGAGTTGGCGAAGGACTCGGCCGAGGGCGTGGCCGAGCCGAGCACGACCGGACAGTTGCTGTATCCGGCGAGCGCTACCGCAAGGTCGCGGGCGTGGTAGCGAATGCCCTCTTCGTTCTTGTACGCCGCATCGTGTTCCTCGTCGACGACGATGAGGCCCAAGTCATGAATCGGCGCGAAGATGGCGGACCGGGGACCAATCATGATGCGCGCATCGCCACCGAGCGCCGACATCCAGCTTGCCCAGCGCTCGGTAACCCGCTGGGCGCTATGCGCGATTGCGACTAAGGGCCCGAATCTCGCGCGGAAGGAGCGCACCAGCTCGTCAGCCAGCGCGATTTCCGGCACGGTGACGAGCACCTGCCGTCCTTCGTCCAGCGCGCGTGCGGTCAGGTTCAGATAAACCTCGGTTTTTCCGCTCGCCGTTACCCCCCACAGGAGAAAACTTTCGAAGCGACGAGCCAAGATGATCGGTGCGATCGAGTCGATCGCGGCCTTCTGCTCTCCGGTAAGCTGAAACGGACACGCGGTGTGTGCGATTTTAGACCGGGTGCCGGGCTCTGCGCCTCCAATCGCCACCAGTCCGCGCCGGGCGAGCGACGTTATAAGCGGGCGCGCACCCCGAACCCGCTCCGCGATCTCGGCAATCGACAAGGGACCGTGCTCTGCGATGACGGTCATTAGCTCTTGTTGCTTGGGTCCACGGATTTTCACCGCCTGCGTGCATGGAACCGCCCGCACGAGGCGATCGTCGCTATCGCGATGTCGCCCGCGGGTGGCGTCCTGTCGGGCGAGGATTCCTTCACCTGCCAAGCGTGCGATCGCGGCCCGAGCCTCCCTGGGGGGCCCTAGTTTTTCGAGCCGCCTGATGGTGGACGGCCGCTCGGCGACCGTCTCGATGATTCTGCGCTCCACTTTGCTCAATGCGGCAGCGCGCAGAGGGTTCGGTTCGGCCGCGAGCCGGTAGGCCATGCGCGATTCTACGCGAGCGACCGAGGGTATGACGCTGCGGTACGCGTCGCCGAGCGAGGTCATGTAGTAGGTCGCGAGGAACTCGAGCAGTTTCAGGTGCGGGGTATCAAAAAGCGGCCGTGGCTCCAGAATCTCCAGGATCGGTTTTAGCGGTTCGGTCGCTGGCTCCTGGGAAATCTCAAGCACGATTCCGGTGACCCTGCGCGAGCGCAGCGGGATGAGCACGCGATGGCCGACGCTGAGGGCATCGCTCATGGCCGACGGTATCTGGTAGCTCAGCTCCTCAACCCCTCGCGACGCACCCACTATGACGATCCTGGCCTGCATCCAAACCACTCCCGCGACCGTAATTTACACCGTCGCCTGTCTGCCGCACGAGACACCCGCCCTGCCCGCTCGTAACCGGTCGCTGAGGCATACTTCCACGCGGTCGCAGCGTCTGGTTGAATCGTGAAGACCGGAAGGCACTCTGGCTGTTCCGGCAGGAAGTCATGTCGATGCTGCGCTTTTTGACTGCCGGCGAATCACACGGCCCCGAGCTGGTAGCGGTGATGGAAGGAGTTCCGGCAGGCTTTGAAATCGACGTCACGAAAATCAACCATGACCTGGCACGGCGCCAGAAAGGCTATGGCCGCGGCGGCCGGATGTTGATTGAAAAGGACGAGGTGCATCCGGTTTCCGGCATCCGCTTTGGCCGGACAATTGGCAGCCCGGTCACCTTGATCATCATCAACCGCGATTTCAAGAGTTGGGAGAAGCGGATGTCGGCTGATCCGCAAGATCGGGGTGAGGCGAAGGCAGTTACGCGGCCGCGTCCCGGTCACGCCGACCTGGCGGGGGTGCTGAAGTACAATCTCGAGGATATCCGGGACATCCTCGAACGCGCATCGGCGCGGGAAACCACCGCTCGCGTCGCAATCGGCGCGTTCGCCAAGCAATTTATCGCACCTTTCGGCATTGACGTTCTGGGTTATGTCGTAAGCATCGGCGCCACCGTCGCAAAAATGCCAGACCAGTCGAGCTTGGCCGAGTTGCGGGCGGCGACCGAGGAGTCGGCGGTGCGGGTCGCCAATGCGGAAGCCGAGCGCGCGATCATCGAAGAGATCGATGCATGCAAAAATACCGGTGATACTCTGGGCGGGGTGGTCGAGGTGGTGGCGACCGGAATTCCGGTCGGACTCGGCAGTCACGTCCAGTGGGATCGCAAACTCGATGGGCGCCTGGCCCATGCGCTAATGAGCTTGCAGGCCACCAAAGGAGTCGAATTCGGGAGCGGATTCGAGGCCGGCCGGGTGCGCGGATCGGCGCTGCACGACGAGATTGGATTCGACACCGCGGAGCGGCGCTTCACACGCCGCTCTAACAACTCGGGCGGTACTGAAGGCGGTATGTCCACCGGGGAACCGCTACGCGTGCGGGTAGCATTTAAACCGCTCTCCACCCTGATGCAGCCCCTCCGGTCGGTCGATATCCGCAGCAAGGAGGAAGCCGAAGGAACCATCGAGCGCTCCGACGTGTGCGCGGTTCCCGCGGCCGCGGTAATTGCGGAGTCGGTGGTGGCGTTTGAGCTCGCCAATGCGTTCCTCGAGAAATTCGGCGGCGATTCGCTGGCTGAAATTACGCGCAACTATCAGGGCTATCTCAAACAGGTCCGCGACTTCTGAAGCGAATCGTGGGACGACGCCGAGCGGAGTTTTTCGTGCTGTTGCGGTAAAAGCGGCCAGGAACTTGAGCGGGACTCGGACCAGGGTGAGCGAATCGAATGGCTTGACGCGGATCGCGAACCGAGCATGACTGCCAAGCTGATCATTACCGGGTTCATGGCGACCGGCAAAAGCGCGGCTGGCCATCTCGTGGCAAGGCGACTTGGATGGCAATTCGCTGACACCGACCTGGTAATAGCGGCGCGTGCCGGAAAGTCGGTTCCGGAGATCTTTGCGCAACATGGCGAAGCGCACTTTCGCACCTTGGAGCGCGAAGCAATCGCCACGCTCACCTCCTCGCGCCGTCACTGCGCGCAGTGCGGCAATCCACGGCCCGCGGTTATCTCGACCGGAGGCGGCGCCCTGGTAGATGAGCAGAACTGCTCTCTGTTGAAGCAAGCCGGAATCGTCGTATGCCTTACAGCGCGCCCCGAGACCATCGCCGCCCGGGTGGGCAGCTCCGCGGCCCGCCGTCCGAAGCTGACCGAAGGTGGTCAGCCCTTGGAACAACGAATCCGTACCTTGATGGCGGAGCGAGCTAGCGCCTACGCTCGCGCCGACGTCAGCATCGACACCTCCGATCTTCCTCTCGAGCAGGTAGCCGAACGTTTAATCGATTTGTTCGTGCTGAGAGAACAATCGCGATGCAAACCTTCCGCGTAGAACTCGGTCCGGCATCGCACCCCGTCCATGTAGGCGACGCGATCCTGGACCGGCTGGGCGAGCTTTCCAGAGCTGCGGGCATCAAACCCGGACCGGTTGCATTGGTTACTGACTCCAACGTGGCGCGCCACTATTCAGCGCGCGCCGCTGGCGCGCTTGAGAAAAGCGGCTTCGTACCGAAGCTCGTGGTAGTTCCCGCGGGCGAGGCGAGCAAGTCTTCCGCGGTCCTTCAGGACCTCTATGACCAGATGATCCGGGCCGAGATCGATCGCAACGGCTCGATCTTCGCGCTGGGTGGCGGCGTGGTTGGCGATCTCGGAGGATTCGCGGCAGCGTCCTACCTGCGCGGGATCGCGGTGGTGCAGATTCCCACCACGCTGGTCGCCCAGGTTGACTCGTCACTCGGCGGCAAAACCGGCGTCAATCATCCGCGAGCGAAGAATCTCATCGGCGCGTTTCACCAACCCAGGGCGATCATCGCGGATGTCCGCACGTTAATCACTCTGCCGGAGCGTGAGTTTCGGGAAGGCCTGGCCGAAGCAATCAAATACGGCGCCATCCTGGATGCGGCAATGCTCACGGACCTAGAACGTGACCTCGACCGCATCTTGGCGCGTGATTTGGGGATTCTCGAGGCCCTGGTCGCGCGATCGCTGCGCCTGAAAGCCGCGGTGGTTACTGCTGACGAGCGCGAAGCTGGGCTTCGCAAGGTCCTTAATTTCGGTCACACGATAGGACACGCGCTCGAAACGAGCGCCGGCTATGGAACCTATCTGCACGGCGAGGCGGTCGCGATCGGAATGGCAGCGGCAGCGACGCTCTCCGAGAAATTCGCTGGGCTTAGCACCGACGAGGGCTCTCGTCTGGTCCGTTTGCTCCAGCGTAGCGGGCTGCCGACCGAAATGCCGCCAAAGTTTCGCACCCCGGATTTTGTGGCAGCTCTACGGCTGGACAAAAAGCGCTTGGAAAGCGCGATCGAATTCGTGCTTTTGCAGCGCCTCGGCAAAGCCAGCACCAAGCCGCTAGATTTCGACCAGATTGTGGCAGTTCTCACCAGCTGAAATCCTCGATAGCGGTGGGTCGCCAGCCTTTCCCGCAAACTGCAGGAACACCGGTTCTTCTCTTCCAACGTGCTTGAATGACGAAACTTTGCATATTCAAGCAAAGTTTGGTTAATTACGGCCTATTGGGGACTTGCAACACGTAATCATCTTGTATGATTATGCTACGGTCCGACTCTGAACAGAGTCCGTACCCGGCCTGGGAGGTTATCCATGGAACGTATCGAAGTCTTGAAGGGCAGCGTGCTTACGGTACAGGAAGTCTCCAGCTATCTGCGCGTTCATCCTTCGACAATCTATAGGATGCTGAAGCGCAATCAGCTACCGGCCTTCCGGGTCGGAAGCGACTGGCGCTTCACGGTGGAAGCGATCGATCAGTGGCGCGCCCGCGCCGAAGCCGGCACCTTTAAGCCCGAGATTCGCCGCGCCGCGGCCCGCAAATAGTCTCTGGTTGGTCGGCGCCCGCGCGATTTAGGCAAAGTAGCGACGCGGATTGTCGACCAGCATCGCGCGGATTTTCTCCTCGCTCACTCCCGCCCGCTTCAAGGCCGGCACTATATTCTGGAACACGTGGGTCGGTTTCCAATTTTCGATCAGCTTTGAGGTTTCGGGCGGGAGATCGAGACCTCGCCCCAACCAGCACCACACCGAGTCGTGTGAGAGGACGATCTGCTTCTCGTAGCCCACGCCGAGCAACCCGACTAGTGCGGCCAGCCTCAGCTTGTCGGGATGGAGAAAGTCCAGTCCGAACCGATCGAATCCAAGGAAGCATCCGCGGTCGAGCATGTCGCGGTGATAGCCGAGATCTGCCGAGCCGCAGCTATGGCCGATTATCACCCGCTGCAGATCGATACCCTCCGAAGCAAAGATGTCGAGTTGCTCCCGCCCCATGGTGCCATCCTCGGTGTGCGTAGTGATCGGCGCACCGGTACGCAGATGCGCGCGCGCTGCGGCGCGCAAGCAGTTTTCTTCGTATTTGGTTATCTGACCCTTGCCGGTCGCGCACTTGATTATTCCGGCCTTGATTCCGGTGTTGCCGATACCTTTGGTGATCTCACTAGAATAGACTTCCGCGATTTCATCGACGCTGCGCTGTTTGAAGTAGGCCGTGTTGCCCAGGTCTTCCTTGTAGAGACCGGTCGCGCACACGATGCGCACGCCGGAGGTTTCGGCAACCTCGGCCATGAAATTGACGTCGCGGCCGATGTCCATGGGACACGGATCGACAAAGCTCTGCAGGCCGAGATCCTTCAGCTCCTTGAGGCGGTCGACCGCGTTCTTGAAGGCTGCGCGTCTTTCGAACTTTGGCGCTGCGCAGTCCAGCTCCCATCCGGCCCAACCGATGAGCAGATGCTCGTGCATCAGAGTCGTGCCGAGCTGTTCGGCGGTGGTGGTTCCCGTGACGGTGTTTATGGATTTCATCGGAGCAACTCCTTCGCCCCCGAAGGCCTCGGGCTAGAAACGCAAATTAGACCCGCGCGGTCGAAGTCGTCAAACGCAGCCCTCCGCCACGCCTGAGGTCAATCTTTTTTCGGGCTTCGCAGTGAGCTCAGGACAATCAGAGTAACCCCAATGGTGATCGCACTGTCGGCGACGTTGAAGATTGGATAATTCCATTCGTAATAGTGGACACGCACAAAATCGACGACTTGACCGCGCAGGCCACGGTCGATCAGATTCCCGCTCGCACCCGCCAGTATCAGGGCGAAGGCCAGGGTGGTCAGCGTCAGTCCGTCGCTACGTGCAATCAGCACGATCAACACCACTATCGCCACCAGCGCCAGTCCCGCCAAAAAGGCGCCCCGGAACCACCCGGGCAGATTCGTGAACATACTGAACGCGGCGCCCGAATTGCGCGTGTAGGTGATGTCGACCCAGTGCGGGATGACCGCGATGCTCTCGAACAGCTCCATCCGCGAGCTGACGATGAGCTTGGTTACCTGGTCCAAGATCAGCACCGGAAGGGTAACCAATCCGATCACAATCAGCAGCGGATTTCGACGGCGTCGCGGAGGCTCAATCATCAATTGCGCCACCGCCGACTCAGACATTGGCGCCGACCACCAAACGGCAGCGCGCATCTAGCTCCGGATGTCCGCCGTCGTCGAAGTAGCACCAGCACCGCTGGCATTTGATCCCTGGCGCGCGCGTAGCCTCGATTTGCAGCCCCGCGATTGGCACTCCGTCAAGTTTCAACTGAGAATCGGCGAATTCCCGGCTCACCGCGCCGTCACGGCTTCCGATCTGAACCCCCGAAGTAATGAAAAGCTCTTTTAGCTGCGCGCGATAGCGGTTGAGGACGGCGCGCAGATCCTCGTCTGCCCGCAAGTACACCTCGGCTTCCAAGGGGGCGCCAATTACTTTCTCCCGACGGCGGTTTTCGAGTTCCAGCAGCACTTCATCGCGGATCTTCAGCAACGCGTCCCACCGCGCCGTTATTTCGGCATCGGCCCACTCAGGATGAGCCGGCTGAAGCTCGAGCAAGTGCACGCTCTCCCTCTCACGCGCTGGACAATACTCGTAAACTTCTTCTGCAGTATAGGGAATAAGCGGCGCGAGCATCCGGACCAGCGCATCGAGGAGGTGGAACAACGCAGTTTGCGCGGAGCGCCGCTCACGTGATGCGTGGGCCGAGCAGTACAGGCGGTCGCGGGCGACGTCTATATAGAGCGAGCTTAGGTCCACCACGATAAAATTGAGAAGGGTGTGATAAGCCCCCTGGAAATCAAAGCTTTCGAATGCGCGCTGCACCTGTCCCTTCAAATGTTCGAGTCGCGCCAGGATGAAACGGTCGAACTCGAACATCTCGGCAGGTTTCAGCGCGTCGCGGGTCGGATCGAAGTCGCCGAGGTTGCCAAGCAGATAGCGGCAGGTGTTGCGGATTTTCTTGTATGCGTCGGCGACCGCGTTGAAGATGGTCGGACCCAACGCCATCTCGCTGGTGTAGTCTATTGAGGCGTAGACGAGACGAATGACGTCCGCGCCCACGCGGTCCGCCACATCGGAGGCATCTTCGGAGTTGCCGAGCGACTTGGACATCTTGCGCCCGGCTTCGTCCACGGTAAGACCGTGGTTGATCACGCTGCGGAACGGCGCGGCGTCACGCACTGCGACGGCGCAGGCCAGCGACGATCCGAACCATCCACGCGCCTGCTCGACCGCTTCAAGATAGGCGTCGGCTGGCCATCTCAGTTCGGGACGTTTGGCCAGCACCGCCGCCTGCGAACATCCCGAGTCAAACCACACGTCAAGCACGTCTTCCTGCTTTTCGAATGAGGTGCCGGCGCAGTTGGGACATTTGAATCCGATCGGAACAAAATCGGTGCTGGAGCGCTCGAACCACGCATCGGATCCCTCTTTTTCAAAAATTTGCTCGACGATCTTCATCACCTCGAGGTCGAGCGTGACGCAGCTGCAGCGGTCGCACTTCAGCGCGGGTATCGGCACACCCCAGGCGCGCTGACGCGAGAGATTCCAGTCGGGCCGCGTCTCGGTCATGTTGCGAATCCGCTCGCGCGACCACCCCGGCACCCATTCCGCGCTCTCGATCGCGCTTAGCACCCTGCCGCGAAGCCCTGCGTGATCGATGCGCAGAAACCACTGCTCGGTGGCGCGAAAGATAAGCGGCTGATGACATCGCCAGCAGTGCGGGTACTGGTGCGAAACCTTCCGCGCCGCGACCAAAGCGCCCACTTCGCGCAGCTTTGCAACAATCGAATCGTTGGCCTCAAAGACATTGCGGCCCTGCCACTCGCCCGCGTCTTTGGTGAACCTTCCCTGGTCGTCGACCGGCGTATAGGGCGCCAGGCCGTATTGCGAGCCGATCACGAAGTCCTCGTAACCGTGACCGGGTGCGGTGTGCACGAGGCCGGTACCCGCATCGCCGGTTACGTGCTCGCCGTACATCAGCTTCACGTCGCGCGCCAGGAAGGGATGCCGAAACACGTCGTGGCCATCAAGAGCCTTGAGTGCCGCGCGTCGGAGCGCGATGCGTTTGCCGACTCGCAGGTCGCACTCCTTCTGAAACGCCTCAGCGAGCCGCGCGGCGACGATGTAATAAAACCCGCTCGCTTCGAGTGCGACGTATTCGAAGGTCTCGTTCAGGCAGATTCCGAGGTTGGCGGGCAACGTCCAGGGCGTGGTGGTCCAGATGACCGCAAAGAGACGGCCGCTGCGATGCGCGGCCGCAAGTTCCGCACCTTGCGTGGGCTCGTTGGCCAGCGCCCCCGCATCGGTCAGGTTCGAGTTCAGCGCAAATGCGACATAGATTGACGGCGAAAGGTGGTCTTCGTACTCGACCTCGGCTTCGGCCAGACCGGTGCGATCCTGGAAGCACCACAGCACGGGCCGCTTGCCGCGATAGACATAGCCGCCCTCCACCATCGCGCGCAGCACCGCAATTTCGGTCGCATCGTACTCGGGCGCCATCGTCAGATACGGGTGGTTCCAGTCGGCGATGCATCCAAGCCGGCGAAAATCGCCGCGCTGCAGGGCGAGCCATTTCTCGGCCTCGGCGCGGCATCGCTTGCGCAACTCGAGCTTGCTCATGGTGCGCACCTGCTCGCCAAGCTCGCGCGACACCTTGTACTCGATGGGCATGCCATGGCAGTCCCACCCCGGAACGAAGGGGGTTCGATAACCGAGCATCGAACGCGACCGCACCACGAAGTCCTTAAGGATCTTGTTGAGCGCGGTACCTAGATGCACGCGCCCATTGGCATAAGGGGGACCGTCGTGGAGAACCCAGGTCGGATTGTTCTCGCGCGTCTCGATGAGGCGTGCATAGAGGTCCATTTCGTCCCAGCGCTTGAGGGTTTCGGGCTCCCGCTTGGGTAGATTGGCCTTCATCGGAAAGGCGGTTTTTGGCAAAGCAAGGGTCGATTTGTAGTCGGTTGCAGCCACGGACCAAGAATGCCGACGTTCGCTGGGCGCCGGCCTAGCTCCTCCGAATGTTGGTATGACTCAAGTCTTTCCAGACTAACCTACGCCCGCAATGCGCGCGAGTGGAGGCGCCTTGCACGTGCCTGTTACTCTCCAACCGCGCACGCTGCGGTTTGAATTGGCTGCCACGCCTTCGTATCATCGCTGCTTGCGAGCGTAACGCGATGTCCCTGCGAAAAGTCACTCTCTTCGATAAAGAAGGATCGGCGGTCGAGCCCACTGACGAAGACGGGCAGGCCAAGCCCGCCGTCCTGGGCGTTCGATGGGTCAATCCGCAAACCTTTGAGACCATCCGCGTACGCGGCGGCAAACGGACCGGGCCGAAGAGCGAAGTCCTCGAGCAAATTCCCCCGACCCTGGACCTAAGCCCGTTCGCCATCGACCTCCTCGACAGAGCCCCCCGGAAACCGGGCAAGTGAACGATCCCGGAGCCCTGGCAGGACTGCGCGTTCTCGACCTGAGCACCTATCGGGCTCAGCTCGCTGGACGGCTGCTCGCCGACATGGGAGCCGATGTGATCAAAATCGAAGCGCCGGGTGGGGACCCCGCCCGTACCATTGGCCCGTTTGTAAATGACGAGTCGCATCGCGACCGCAGTCTGTTCTTCTGGTTTTACAATCTCAACAAACGATCCCTGACCCTTGATCTCACGCGACCGCGTGGCGTGGAGTTGTTTCGCCAACTCGCTACCTCCGCGGATATTGTCATCGAGAGCTTCAACCCCGGTCACCTCGCTTCGATGAATCTCGGATGGGATGACCTGGGTCAACTCAACCCCGCCCTGATCCTGCTCTCGGTCGCCCCTTTCGGGCAGACCGGGCCCTATCGGGATTTCGCCGCCGATGACACGGTTCTCACCGCGCTGTCGGGGATGCTTTACGTCAACGGCTTCCCGGGCCACGCTCCGGTGCGCCCGCTTGGACTGCAGGCTTATCACTCGGCGTCGTACTATGGTGCGATCGCCGCCCTGAGCGCGCTGTTCGCGCGGGACAAATCCGGCGCAGGCGCTTGGATTGATCTGTCGATGCAGGAAGCGACCGCGTCTGCCGTCGAACACGTCGCGGGTAGCTACTTTGAAAACCACCTCAGCGAACCCCGTCGCGGCACGCTGCACTGGAGCCGCTTTTTTCGCGTCGGCAAATGCCGCGACGGCTACATCATGCACTGCACGCTGGGCGACTGGACCTCGCTCATCGAATGGGTCAAGTCGGACGGCAAGGCGGCCGACCTAACCGATCCCGAATACGAACAGGTCATGCACCGCTTCCTCAAGGCCGAGCATTTGTTCGACGTACTCGATGAGTGGGTCAAGGACTATGGTCGCGACGAATTGCTCGAGCGCGCACAGCTTTTGCGCCAGCCCTACGCGATAGTTCGACGGCCGGAGGCGTTGTTCGACGATGAACAACTCTCTGCGCGCGGCTTCTTTGCCGAGGTTGAACACCCTGAACTCGGCCGCAGCTTCCGCTATCCGGGCGCGCCGTATCTCTTTAACGCCACCCCCTGGCGCGTCTATCGACGTCCACCCCTAACCGGTGAACACAGCGCCGCTATTTTGCGCGATGAGCTGGGCATCGATTCCGCGGAAATCGCCGTGCTTGCGAGCGAAGGGGTTATCTAGCCGTGGCCGGGCTCCCGCTGGAAGGCATCCGCGTTCTGGATTTCACCTGGGTAGTCGCAGGTCCGGTCGCGACTCGTATTCTGGGGGATCACGGCGCGCAAGTCGTAAAGATCGAACGTAAGATTCCGCCGCCGCTGGGAAATCGCAAGGTCGGCTTGCAGTGCGATCTGCATCGCAACAAGATTTCGCTGGCTCTCAATATGGCCGAGCCACGCGGCGTCGAAATTGCCCGGATGCTCGCTGCCAAGAGCGATTTGGTGATGGACAATTTCTCCGCCCGCGTGATGCGCACCTGGGGAATGGACTACCAAAGCCTGCGGGCGGTGAAACCCGACATCATCTGCATAAGCATGTCGGGTCTCGGCCACACGGGTCCGCGCTCGAGCTATGTCAGTTACGGACCCACTCTCCAGGCGCTCTCCGGCTACACCACCCTGATGGCCGACAACAGCGGTGAGCCCGCGGGCTACGGCTACTCCTACGCCGACATGTGCGGCGGGTATTCGGGTGCTCTCGCGGCTCTCATCGCGCTCTGGAACCGCAAGCGCACCGGGCGCGGCCAATTTGTCGACTTGTCGCAGTTCGAAGCAGTGACTTCAGTCATCGGCACCTCGCTGATGGACATCAGCGTCAACAACCGCGTCCAAGAGCCCTTCGGTTACACCTCGCAGGAAGGCCCATCCGCACCGCATGGCGTGTATAGATGCAGAGCGCGCGAGCAAGACAACGACCGCTGGGTCGCCATCTCGGTGCGCTCGCAACCCGAATGGGAGCGTCTGGTGCGGGCTCTGGGAAATCCCGCCTGGGCAGACGATCCGAAATTCCGCACCTTGTACTTGCGGATGCGCAACCGCGAGGATCTCGATTCGTACCTGACGCGGTGGACGATGGAGCGTAGCGCTGAAGACGTAATGACGATTTTGCAAGCTGCGCAGGTGGCCGCCGGGTTGGTGGCCAACGGAGCCGACCTCTGCCAGCGTGACCCCCAGCTGAAGGCGCGTGGTTTTTGGCCAACCGTCAAATCGGTCAGCGACAAGACCACCCAGGTGACGGGTATCCCGTTCAGAATTTCCAGCGGGTCGGGCGCGATTCGCTGCGCTGGCCCGGAAGTGGGCGAAAACGGCGACTACGTGTTAGGGGAGATTCTCGGTTTTAGCCGCGCCGAACGCGAGGAGCTGCTTAAAGCCGGAGTGGTGTGGCCCTGACATTGGCGTCGCAAGGGAGCCCGCTTTGCTCGTCGGGTTCTCTGGGCCGCAGTTGCTTGGGCGAAGCTCATTCCCGCCTCTGAACCCTGCATCCACCTAAGACAGCGGGAACACTCCGGTGACCGCCAACGGGGAGGCTTGGTTCACCCAGTCGACGCCCGCCATCGCACTCCTTTTTCCGTGTGGCTCACGGTCTGATATTCCACAGAGGACGTTGCTCGCTTGAGGCGTTGACCCAGGTTCATTGTCTGTGAACGCCGCACAAGTAATTGCCCTAAGGCGTTGATTTTAGAAGGTATTTTTCGGGTGACCGCCTATATTGCATTTTCTCGATCATAGGCGTAGCTGATTTATCAGATAAGCACTGATAATGACTTCAGTGCACTCGAGGAGCGGTTGCCACCCGCTCTTCAAGGGGAGGTTCACCGATGGGCAGCATGGCAAAGATGGCTGTATTCGCCGTCTTAGGATCCGGGCTCGTGGTGATAGCATTGGTGATTGCAAGTTATCTGAACCACGCTACCGGCTAATCCGCTACTCGTCCCGGCGCTCCAAAATAGGAGCGCCCACCACATAGCACGCCAAAGCAGTTCGCCGAACTGCGCAGGGTTTTTCTGTACGCCGCGATGGCACTCGCTGAAGCTGGTTGTGCATGGTCGTCACTCGATAGATTGGTTTACTTCACCTTCCACATCCGGCGGACAGAGGCCACGGATCCTTTTGACGTTCTGGGCGACCGATGCGCGCGAAGATAGGCCCGCTACGAGGGTCGCCCTGAACGTCTGAAGCGATTTTGGCGGGGACAGATTGCGGACGGAATTGGGGCCGTGACGCGCGGTGTCCTGCGCGCTCGTGCGTTCGCCGCAAAAATGGTGATCCGAGCAAACAGAGAAACCACCCTCTCTCGGCTCCGCAGCGCGGGCTCTTTAGTGTGAGCGCAATCCGGAACTGGTGCCGCCCGCAATTGACTGAGATTGGGCGCTGGCCTAACCTCTGCGGTTTGCTACACTTAACCAGCATTCGATAATTGCGACCGCATTCTTCTACCTGCTTTCCAAGCATCTGATTTATGTTCGACACGCTCAGCGATCGACTCGAAGGCGTCTTCAAAAAGCTTCGGGGGCAAGGCCGGATCACCGAGCGCAACATCGAAGATGCGCTCCGTGAGGTGCGCCTCGCCCTGCTCGAAGCCGACGTCAACATCAGAGTCGTCCGCGACTTCGTAGACCACGTTAGGAAGAAGGCGCTGGGACAGGAGGTCCTGCGCTCCCTCACCCCCGAACAACACCTCATCAAGTTCGTCGCGGACGAACTGACCCGCGCGATGGGCGGTCAAGCTCGTGAACTCGACCTCAAGGTCAAGCCGCCCGTCAAGATAATGGTGGTTGGACTCCAGGGCTCGGGCAAAACCACTTCTCTGGCCAAGCTCGCACTGTGGCTCAAGGCGAGCCGCAAACGTCACCCGCTCATCGCCTCTACTGACGTTTATCGTCCCGCCGCGATGGAACAATTGCGCGTTCTTGGCAAGCAGATCGACGTGCCGGTGGTCGAGAGCCGCGAAGATCAAGATCCGATCGAGATCGCGACTCGCACGCTCGCGCGCGCCGAGGCCGGAGGACATGACGCGGTCCTGGTCGATACCGCAGGGCGGCTGCAGATCGACGACGAGTTGATGGACGAATTGCAGCGGCTCAAGGCCGCGCTCAATCCCCACCATATTGTCTTCGTCGCGGATGCCATGACGGGCCAGGAAGCCGCCAATGTCGCTGCAGGCTTTCACGACCGACTCAAGGTTTCCGGCGTAATTTTGACCAAGCTCGATTCCGATGCACGCGGCGGGGCGGCGTTGTCGGTCAGCTCGGTGACGGGTGCGCCGATACTCTTTGCCGGAACCGGCGAAAAACTCGATGCATTTGAAGTCTTCTATCCCGACCGCTTGACTTCGCGGGTACTCGGGATGGGCGACGTCTTGACGCTGATCGAAAAAGCCCAAACCAACTACGATCAGGCCAAGGCCAAGGAACTCGAGCGCAAATTCAAGAAAAACGAATTCACCATCACCGATTTTGCCGAGCAGATAAAAGCAATTCGCAAGATGGGATCCCTCGGCGACCTTATCGGAATGATTCCAGGGTTGAAGAAACTCGCGGGGGAGGCGGATTCCGAAGAGGCCCGTACTGAGTTGCGGCGGATACAGGCGATTATTGATTCTATGACACGGCAAGAGCGGGAAAATCATCTCATATTGAACGGTCGTCGCCGCGTCCGAATTGCCGCTGGCAGCGGAACGTCCGTGCAGGATGTCAACCGATTTCTGAAGCAATTTGACCAAACCCGCAAAGTCATGAAGAAAATCACGCGCATGGGTGCCGGTAAGGCGATGATGCGCGGACTTGGCTTTGGGCGCTAGAATAGGGAAGGAGAATCAATGGCACTGGTAATCAGGCTGCGCCGCCACGGTAGCAAGAAAAGGCCGTTTTTCAGAATCGTCGTTGCCGATTCGCGCTCACCTCGCGACGGTCGCTTCGTCGATCAGATCGGCACCTACGATCCCGCGTTTGACCCGCCGCGGGTAACGCTCAAGAAGGACCCCACTGAGCGCTGGCTCAAGGCCGGCGCGAAACCGAGCGAGACGGTGAGGAAGCTCATCAAGCAGGCATCTTAACCGCAACGGTCTCCGCCCGACGCGACCCGCTGCAACGGAGCCAACCATGAAGGAGCTCGTTCAGTTCCTGGCGCAACAACTGGTGAACAACCCGGACGCGGTCGAGGTCAAGGAAACTCAGGGCGACACTGCCTCGGTGCTCGAACTGCGAGTAGCCAAAGAAGACCTAGGCCGTGTGATCGGCAAACAAGGGCGGACCGCGAAATCGATTCGGACCATCCTTAACGCGGTCGCGTCGCGCACCAGCCGTAAGGTGGTTCTCGAAATAATCGAAGAGAAGTAAGTCGGCCGATGCCGCGTATCACTCGGCCGACGCGGGATCCGGCCCCGGGGCGGTTTGCGAATGCTAACCCCTCGGAGCCATCGCGAGACCTGGTGCGCATAGGCCGAATCGCCGGGATTCATGGACTACGTGGCGCGCTCAGCTGCCGCCCGGACAATCCCGAATCCGAGTCATTCTCCACTCTCAAAACGATCACGATCCAGACTGGCGGCCAATCCCGCGAATACCAACTCCTCACAGCCGCTCCTGCTGGCCGCGGCAGGCTGAAAATTGAACTGGCCGGTATTGCAGATGCGAACGCGGCCGAGGCGCTCAAGGGCGGCATCGTGATGGTTTCGCGCGCCAGCCTGCCCCCTACCAAGCCGCACGAGTTC
This sequence comes from Candidatus Binataceae bacterium, assembly GCA_036495685.1. NCBI lineage: Bacteria > Candidatus Binatota > Binatia (SeqCode) > Binatales (SeqCode) > Binataceae (SeqCode) > Binataceae bacterium (SeqCode). Next base: position 22,075 of record DASXMJ010000110.1, read on the forward strand.
TACTATTTTCAGGCGATCGGGTGCGAAGTGTTCCTGACCGACCATACCCGGCTGGGAACTATTACCGAGGTCTTCTCCAACGGTGCTAATGACGTGATGGTGGTGCGGGGGGAGGGGCGCGAAATTCTCGTCCCCGTTATCGAGGATATCGTCAAATCGATAGAGCTCGACTCGCGCCGCGTGGTGATCGAGTCGGTGCCTGGGCTGATGGAGGACTGATTTCCCTGATCGCTACTTGCAGATCACGGTCGATTGACAGTTCAGCTTGTTACTGAAGTGACTGCCGAGATATTCGAGGCCCTGGTTCGGACAGAAGGTGAACGACCCCGGATGGTACCATCCGCCTTTGATGGTCGCGTCGTCGTCCGCCTCTCTTTTGCCAGGCGCGTCAACCACCCAGCCCTCTCTTTCCTTCACCATGAACAGCGTGAGCTTGCTCCCCTCACCCTTGGGTATGTCGTTGGATGACGGCGTGAACATGTTCGCTTGCACGACCGCTTTCCGATCATCGGCGCGCATCACTCTGACGTTGCCATCATAGGCCACCGTGACCTTGGGGCCGGTCTGGGGGGGGCGCAGCTCTTCGGCAGTGAGCTTCTTGGCGTACTTCTTCTCCACCAGCGGCTTCAGAGCCTCGACATCGCCGTCCGCGATCGCCTTGAATGCCTTCTGTGCTGCCGCGATCAGAGCGGGATCGGCGGCGGCTTCTTGCCCGCGCAGTGACGAGGCCGAGACCGCGATTGCGATCGCGATCATGGCGGTGGTTCCGAGTGTCAGAAGCCTGCTCGACGGGGTCATCGTTATCCTCCGAGTTGAGCAGCTAACTATCATTCGAAAAAGCACGGCTGCAAGAGCCCTGCCTCTGCGCGGTATGTCTGGTTCTTCTCGGCGCACCTTTATAAATTGTAAAGCAGAGCTCGCTCCGGCCCTGGTCCAATGGAATTTCACGTAATCACGCTGTTCCCGGAGATGTTCGAATCACCGTTTCGCGGTGGAATGATTGGCCGCGCGGTCGAGCAGGGATTAATTCAGCTAAGGGTCCATCCTTTGCGCCCATTCGGTCTCGGTAGTTACCGGCAAGTGGATGACGCACCGTATGGCGGCGGCAGCGGAATGGTCATGCGGCCGGAACCACTTGCGGCTGCTATTGACGATGTAACCAACCAGCATCCCGGTCTCTGGAAAGTCCTGATGACTCCGCAAGGGGAGGTCTTTCGCCACGAGTTGGCGCGCGAGCTGGTGGCCAAGCCCCGAGGCTTGCTGCTGCTCGCCGGGCGCTATGAAGGTATCGATGAACGCGTGCGATCGCTGGTCGATCAGGAGATTTCGATCGGCGACTACGTGTTGAGTGGGGGCGAGCTCCCCGCGATGGTGGTAATTGAAGCGGTGGGCAGGCTAATTCCGGGAGTACTTGGCAACTCGGACTCGCTCACAGAAGAGTCGTTCGCAGCGGGCACGCTCGAGTATCCCCAATACACGCGTCCCGAGGAGTTTCGCGGCATGCGGGTACCCGAAGTACTACTCAGCGGCGACCATGGCAAGGTACGCGAGTGGCGCCGGGCCGAGGCCGAAAAGCGCACGGCTCGGCGACGCCCCGATTTGTCGCGCAAATCCCCACGTGGCTGATCTCTTTCTTGCACTCGTTCACCATCCGGTGGTCGATCGGAACGGCCGCATTGTCACCTCGGCAATCACCAGCCTCGACATTCATGACCTGGCCCGCTCGGCATGCACTTTCGGGGTACGCGCATTCTTCATCGTGCACCCGGTGGCCGAGCAGCGCCAGTTTGCCGCGACCGTGATTGACCATTGGAAATTCGACTTCGGGCGCGCCTTCGACGGGCGCCGGCGTGAGGCCCTTGAGCTGGTACGCATCGTACCCGATCTCGACGATGCTCTCACAGCTGTCGAGCATCTCGCCGGCGCACGTCCGCTGGTCGTGCATACTTCGGCGCGCACGCAGATGGGGGTAAGCTTCGCGCAGCTCCGCGAGCGGATGCGGGAGCCCGATTCACGGCCTTTACTCATCCTGCTCGGAACCGGCTTCGGATTGGCGCCCGAGGTGGCACAGCGCTCGGATTTACAGGCCCAAGCGATTCGCGGGGTAGGTGACTATAACCATCTATCGGTGCGAGCCGCGGGTGCGATAATTCTGGAACGCCTGCGCGGAGATTAGGTGGGGGGCCGCGATGAGATGCCAACGGTGCCTGCGTTGTTCCAGTTGGGTGATGGTTGCTGCGATGCTGTTGTTGGCTACCTTCGGCTGTGCGCTCAAGGAGCCGCTTGGACCTCCCGTACAGCCTTCGCCTTCGCTCACGGTCCCCAATCCGGTCGGCGCCGTGGTTGCCAACTGCCGCGAACTGGTGTGCACGCAGGCCGACCTTCCCTCCTGCGATTTCGAACAGGTCATCCAGGGCGCGGACATCAAGCCGATCGTCGATCGCGTGCATTGTGCACGCTCCGAATATGGCACGGATTGCGAGGAAAGACGCGCCCCGGGTGGCGATCCGCCTCCGACCAATCAAGGTCAGGTATTGAAGTTCCGCTGCGCAGGAGATCCGGTCGAATGCTGGACAACCGGGGGTAACGCGACCTGGGAAACGACTCTGGATCCGGCACGCGAAGGCGGTCGGCCGCTTCGCTATCCATGTCGGCGGCAGCGGCCTGCCCCTGAGCCCCCTCGGCAGCCCGTACCCGGCCCCGATACGGTGTGATTGGTAAAGCTTAAGGTCCCGGTGCTCGCTTGTGTCGGCCGGCGCCTTTGGGTAGCTTCTTGCACTCGACCCCTGCGCGAGCGCTTTTCCACCGCGCCTTTATGCGGAAGCGGAAAAGGAGCCGACCGAGTCAACGGGTCCGAATATTTTCATGAATAGTGTCATTAAGAAGCTCGAAGACCGCGTTTTGCGTTCCGATCTCCCTGCATTTCGCGTCGGCGATACCGTGCGCCTCCAGGTTAAGGTTCGTGAGGGCGAAAAGGAGCGCATTCAGTCGTTCGAAGGGGTTGTCATCCGAATCAACCGGGGCGGCAATCGCGCCACGTTTACGGTGCGCAAGGTTTCCTACGGGGTTGGAGTCGAGAGAATCTTCCCAGTACACTCGCAGCGTCTGGAGAAGATCCAGGTACTGAGCCACGGCCGCGTTCGTCGCGCCCGCCTCTACTATCTGCGCAAGCGTCAAGGCAAAGCAGCGCGTCTCGACACCATCACCCACGAGTAGGGTCGACTCAATTCTGCCCGGCCCGTGCAGGACTGGCTCGCCCGTACGGTCGGTCAATCGCAAGCACGGATAAGATTGGGTGGATCGTCTACTTGGCCCGGTTCGTCATCTGAACATGGCCATAGAAGTGGGCACCCTCGTTGATCGCGAACTTCTCGGCCTCGATATTGCCGTGAACGCGTGCACGCGGCCCCAGCACAACGAGTTTTGATTCGACCACGTCACCCCGCAACTCCCCCATGATGAGCAGGCGTGGCGCGCGCACCTTGCCTTCTATAGTGCCCTCTTCGCTGATCACGACCAGCGCTGCCGAGGAAACCTCGCCCCGAAATCTTCCCTCAATTCTGACCGGCTCGTGGAAAATCAGCCGACCGGAAACGTTGATGTTCCGCCCCACCGCGACCCGGGTGCGCTCCTCCACCCATGAACTGGCAGGCGCTTCGGGACTGCCGGGCGCGCCTTGCGGGACGCCGTGAGTCCCTAGATGGCCGGTACGATCCATCACAAAACCAACTTAAAGCTATTGCGCAGGGAACACATGACAGGCAACCCAGTGCGAGCCGTGTCCCGTCTCGAGCGCTGGTTCTTTTACTCTACAACGATCTTCGGCGTAGGGACACCGCGGATTAAAGGCACACCCGGGGGGCGGATCGACCGGACTGGGCATCTCGCCCGGCAGCTTGATGCGCTCCGGTTTGGAGGCCGGATCGATTGTCGGAATCGCTGACAGCAGAGCCCTAGTGTAAGGATGGCGCGGGTTTGTGTAGATCTGCTCGCGTGAAGCAAGCTCAACAATCTTGCCCAGGTACATTATCGCGACCCGGCGGCTGATGTGCTCGACCACGCGCAAGTCGTGAGCGATAAAGAGGTAGGTCAGGTGGAGTCGCTCCTGGAGATCCTGCAGCAGGTTGATGATCTGTGCCTGGATCGACACGTCGAGCGCCGACACTGGCTCATCCAGCACCAGGAATCGCGGACTTACCGCGAGCGCCCGTGCGATGCCGATACGCTGGCGCTGACCTCCCGAAAATTCGTGCGGATACCGATTCATCGCGTCGGCTCCCATACCTACCATTTCCAGGAGCTGAACGATTCGTTCTTCCTTCTCGCGCCCACGCGCAAGATTGTGAATCTCAATTCCTTCGCCGACTATCGCCCGCACTTTCATGCGCGGATTCAACGATGCATATGGATCTTGAAATACCAGTTGCATGTCTCGTCGCAACGCTCGCAGTTCGCTGCGCGAGAGCGTCGAAAGATCTCGCCCGTCAAACCAGACCGTCCCCCGCGTCGGATCCATCAAACGCAGGATGAGCCGCCCGAGGGTCGATTTGCCGGAGCCGGATTCCCCGACGAGCCCGAGCGTCTCACCTCGATAAATCTCGAGATTGACACCTGAGACCGCCTTGACCGTCAGCCGGGCGCGCGACAACAGGCCATCGCTGCGCGCCCGGAACTCCTTCCAAATACCGTCAACTCGGACCAGCGGCTCGCCACCTTCGGCCGGACCGGGCGCGTGGGCGCCTGAGTTTTCAGACCCGAATACAAGCGACATAGTGACTGGGGGCTTTCTCCTGAAGGGGAGGATCGGCGGCGGAACATTGGGCGACTGCGATCGGGCAGCGCGGGTGGAATCTGCATCCTGCGGGCGGCTTCAAGGCGCTGGGGATTATGCCGGGAATCGCCTGCAGTCGTCGCCGCGGCTTGCCGTCGATGCCCGGAATCGAGCCAAGCAAGCCTTTGGTGTAGGGGTTCAGGGGATTGCGGAACAGCTCTGACGCGCTGGTCTGCTCCATGACGCGCGCCGCGTACAGGATGGTCACGTCGTCGGCATATTCGCTGACGATTCCGAGATCGTGGGTGACCAGGATCACCGCGAGCCTAAGCCGCTCCTGCAGCTCGCGGATGAGGTCCAGAATCTGAGCCTGGATCGTGACATCGAGCGCCGTCGTGGGTTCGTCCGCAATGAGTAGCCGCGGGTTGCACGACAGCGCCATCGCAATCATGACCCGCTGGCGCATCCCCCCGGAAAGCTGATGCGGGTAGTCGTTGATGCGTCGTTCGGGATCCGCGATTCCCACCAGACGCAGCGCTTCGATCACGCGGTCACGTGTCTCGCGCCGCTTGGTGCGCTGATGAAGTCGCACGGCCTCGCCGACCTGGCTGCCGATCGTGAAAACCGGATTGAGAGAGGTCATCGGCTCCTGGAAGATCATCGCGATCCGTGCACCGCGAATCGCACGCATTTCGGGTTCGGGCAGGGTCAGGAGATCCTTGCCCTCAAACAGGATCTCCCCGTCGGTGATTCGAGCCGCTTCGGGCAGCAGCCGCATGATCGAGAGCACGGTCGCGGTCTTGCCGGAGCCTGACTCCCCCACCAGTCCCATCAGCTTCCCGGCTTCGACCGAAAAGCTCACGTGATCCACCGCGCGAACTTCACCTGCATCGGTGAGAAACGAGGTGCAAAGTGATTTGACTTCGAGCAGGGGCGTCACGTCACCTCAAGGCTAGCATCGCAAAGATGGCGCGAACCAGATGGTTGGAGGAACGCGCTGTCGTCCTTTAGCGCGCATTTGCGGGATCCAGACGATCGCGCAAATGATCGCCCAGGAAATTAAACGACATCACCGCCAGAAAAATGAAGACCCCGGGGATCAGAATCCACGGATAGTGCCGCAGGTTCTGCACGTCTTCGGCCGCTGCCAGCAGGTTTCCCCACGACGACGCCGGCTCCTGGATTCCGAGGCCCAGCAGCGACAGGGCGCTCTCCCCGAGTATGAACCCCGGTATCGAGAGCGTGGCCGCCACGATTGCATAGCCCATCACCGAAGGAATCACGTGGCTACGGATGATGCGCCAACGTGAACCCCCCAGTGCGCGCGCTGCTTCAACGTAGGGCAATCCGCGAACCGAGGCCGCCATTCCCCGGATGATGCGCGCAAACCCCGCCCAGCTGATGAAACTCATGATTGCGACGATCAAGAAAAATGTTACCACGGTGCTGAGCCCGGCCGGGATTATCGCCGCCAGCGCGAGCAGAAAATAGAATGACGGCAAAGACATCTCGATTTCCGACCAGCGCATGATCAGGTTGTCGACCAGCCCGCCCACGTAACCCGACAACGCGCCGATGGTGATTCCCAGTGAAAAGCTGATCAACACCCCAATCAGCCCGACGAACATGCTCACCCGCGCTCCGTAGACGATCCGCGAGAAAAGGTCGCGCCCGATACCGTCGCTACCCATGAGAAAGAAAGGTTCTTTGGGGGAATCGGTGGTGAACAAGTGGCCCGCGTGAAACAGGCGGATAAATATCCGGCGCGATTTCTGGGGCGCGTAGCGGCGCTCCACGCGATCAACCATGATCAACGGAAAGGTATACAAAAAGCCCTGCGACCAGTCGGCCGGGGCCGCGATATGAACCCGCATCGGCGGAGAATCCGGCATCGCGCGGTTCTGGAACGTGGGGTCATAGGGCGCGAAGAACGACGAGAGCAGGGCGAACAGATAAAAGATCATCAGGCACAAGGCCGAGAAGCGCACGGTCCACGACGAATACCGCCACTCTCGCCGCCACGCTAAGGCAAGCTCGATGGATTGCGTCGGGGTCGCGAGCGGTGCGTTCATTGCGCCGTCATCGAGGAAAAATCTACCCGCGGGTCGACGACCACCAACGCGATGTCCGCGAGCAGGTTGCCGGCCAGCAGCAGCACTGTCCCCATCAGCACGGAGCCCATCACCAGGTAGATGTCGAGCGAGCGAACGGCGTCGAGTAGTAGCAGCCCGAGACCTTGCAGGTTCATGACCGCTTCGACCAGAGCCGCGCCGCCGAGCAGGTCGCCGAGCGAGTAGCCGGCCATGGTCACGAACGGGTTAAGCGCATTGCGCAGCACATGCTTGTAAATCACCATGCGCTCGGGGAGTCCTTTGGCGCGCGCGGTACGAACGAACTCCGAGTTCTTGATTTCCAGAATCTGGGATCGCATCAGGCGCATGAGGCTCGCCATGCCGGCCACGCCCAGGACGAACACGGGCAGGATCAGGTGATTGATGCGATCCGCGATCCGATTCCAGAAATCGAGGGTCGCGTAGTCAACCGAGTACGTACCGCCAATCGGAAACCATCCGGTCTGTAGCGCAAAATACATCATCAGGAAGGCGAGAAAAAAGTTCGGCAGCGACATGCCGAAGAACGCGAGGAACGACAGGATGCGATCCCAAATTGAGTTCTGGTTCACCGCCACCACGATGCCAATCGGGATCGCGAGCACCCACGAGAACAACATCGAGCTGGCCGAGAGGATGATGGTGTTGAGTGCGCGCATCGCGATCAGCGAGGTGACGTCGACGTGGTAGGCGAGGGAGACGCCCAGGTCGAGGTGCAGCACCGCCCAGAGCCACTTGAGGTAGCGCACCAGCAAGGGCCGATCGAGGCCGAACTGCGCCTCCATCTGCTTGATCACCAGGGGCGAGATCTGCGGATTCATCTTCAAGCTGGAGAAAAAATCGCCAGGCACCAGCGACATCACGAGAAATGACAGGAAGGTGATCCCAATCAGCAACGGGACCATGTTGATCAGTCTGCGTATCAGAAACCGTCCCATCGGCGCGCTACCAATCCCGCTTAGGATCACAACTCATTGCGATTTGAACTGAATCCATTCGGGCTTGTAGGTACCCCATACGGTCGGCTGATAGTTCTCCAGGGTGTTGACCCAGGCGTGGTAGCGGATTTGTCGCACGGTTTCGACGATG
>DASXMJ010000111.1 GCA_036495685.1 Candidatus Binataceae bacterium
CTTCCACAGCCGACCATCGCGGTCATACAGGTCAGACGCGGTTATGAACCATCCTTCTGAATCGATATACAAAATCCTTTTCGGGATGAGTGTGCTGGCGCTGAGCGCCGAACCAGGCTTTGCGGTCGCCTCGATCACATAAATGCGGCGTGGCTGCCAATTCTCGCAGACTGTACGACCTCCATCGTTAGCGCAGGGCGTCGCGGGCGAATTCCCATCCACCGACGCAAGCATCGAACGTTCGCCCAGAAGCCGATAGCTGTACTCTGTGATCTTTCCCGAGAATCCGAACGCGGAGTTCGGATCAAGTGTCGATGCGTAAGTCGTCGCGCCTCCCCCTCCCGACCGGGTGCCGGCACCACTGATCCGGGCGACACCAAAGGCGTCGGAAAGCTCGGAAGCTGGCAGACGCCGGAGACGCCTGCTGCTGGAGCTATACTCCCATGCGTAGTCTTCGACTTTCGGTAGAATGGAACGCTCGCGAACAATTCCTGCGCCACGCATTTCGGCCGGCTCGAGCACTGGATACACTCCGCCACGCGAGGCGATACCCATGTTCAAGACTCCGGGATCGATAGGCACTGGTGCCACCTCGGTCCGGCCTATGTAGTTGTACAAACCGAAATGACCGAAGGCGAAATGCTCGATTTCATCCGACGAACCAGCGGCATAGCTCTGGGTCTCGACATTCCGAGCGTCGACATCGTCGGTGTACATGGGGCGAAACTCAAAGTTCCACATGATCTTGCTCGCCGCCTGCGGATCGTCGGCGTCAACCATCGGGAAGGGCAGACCGGCGACATAGTTCGCGAGGTTTCCGTCCGGCGAGAGACCAACTTGTGACGAATACTTTTCGGTGGCGGCCTTATACGGCGGCGGCCATTCCAACTGGCCAGTCGGAACGATGCGCATTGCCATGCCTTGTTGGACAAGAAACATGTTTCCCGGACTTACCAGTCCCGCGACCTTTGAAGCATTGTCGCGAGTGATAAGGTCCCCGGGCTTTACCTGTGCGCTCGCGGGGGATGTCGAGGAGCAGGCGAGCACAATGGCGAGAGTAACGATGGCAGTAATCCGATTGTATTTCATAGAGTCCTTCCTTTCTCGATTTTGATTTGAGAAACGTGGAACCGTTTGGAGATTCACCGCAGTGGGGAAACGGACGCGCTTGAGGTAGCGGACGATAAGCCTGGAGACTTGTCGTTCCGAAGGGCAGCTCCGAGCGTTTGCCTGATGAGATTGTCGATGCTGATCCATCCGGCCCCTGAAATCATCAGCCAGAAATAGACCAATGCGTAGAGAGGCTCATCGAGCTCGACGAAGTCGTCCAGGCCGGCGACGTTCTTCAATTTAACCGTGATGATCGCGACCGCCATGTTGATCATCATAGGGATTGAAACAAAGCGCATCCCGAGCCCCACCACGGTCAACGCTCCGCCGATACACTCGGTGTATGCAGAAAGGGCAGCATTGAAGGCCGGGTGCGGTATGTCCCATTCCATGAACCGCTGGGTAAATGCGTCGAGGTTGTGCAGCTTGGCCCATCCGGTCTCGAAAAAGAAATACCCGACAAACAGGCGCATAAGCAGCGCTGCGAGCCAGTTGAATGACGAGAGCCGCCGTAGGAACTCTTCCACGATGGCTATCAACGATTCGAGTTTGCGCATGTCAGGCCCGTCTCCTTGGTCGTCTGTCGGAAAGTACTCAGCAAGAGATGAAAAGTTACGCCGCTCTCCAGCGACGCAACTCCTGGCAATGTGGCCTGTAACTTTTCGTTGGTCTGCCGGAATAACCAATCGTTGGCACAAGTAGGGGTCGCCGCGGTTCAGCGGTTCGGCACGGTCGGTACGCAATACTTTCAGTCCGCATTAAGCGGAGAGGAGAACCACGATGAACAAAGGAACGAAGGGAGCACTGCTCGCGTCTGCGGTCGCCACGCTGTTTCTAGCAACCGCGGCTGTGGCCCAGGACTCAGGGGCGATGTCGTCCAGCAGCTCACAAGCCCAGCCCGCGAAGGTCAAGTGCGTGGGAGCTAACGCTTGCAAGGGCCAGAGTTCCTGCAAGAGTGCCCAGAACGACTGCAAGGGCCAGAACGCGTGCAAGGGCAAAGGTTTCGTAAACACCTCGAGCCAGGATGAGTGCACGCAGAAAGGCGGACATACTGAGTCGTAGGTAGCGGAGTCCCGGTCGGAGCGCGCTGTCCCTCGCCCCGGCGCGTTCCGCCAGGACTCAAAACAATTTCCAAAGCTGATTGCGTCGGTCGTATGCATCATGAAGCGAGCTGATTTTCCATTTCTTGGTTTCGGCGTCGGACTGCGGCGGCAGCATTACACGCACGTTCTCGACGCGCATCCGCCCGTCGATTGGTTCGAGGTGGTCTCAGAAAATTTCATAGTGCCCGGCGGCCGCCCGTTGCAGATTCTCGAAAGGGTGCGCGAGCATTATCCGATCGTGCTGCATGGCGTATCGATGTCGCTCGGCTCGACTGATCCTCTCAATCGGGAATACCTGGCCGGTCTGCGTGATCTTGCTCGGCGTTTCGAGCCGGCCTGGGTTTCCGACCATTTATGTTGGACCGGGGTGGGAGGCCAGAATCTGCACGATCTCCTGCCGCTGCCTTACACAGAAGAATCGGTCTTATGGGTAGCTGGGCGAATTCGTCAGGTCCAGGAAATACTCGAGCGCCCAATCCTGATTGAAAACGTATCGAGCTACATGACTTTCAAGCATTCGACGATGAGCGAGTGCGATTTCTTGAGCGCCGTCGCAGAAGAGTCTGATTGCTGCATCCTACTGGACATCAATAATGTCTACGTCAGCGCATTCAACCACGGCTTCGATCCTGTGCAGTACATAGAATCAGTGCCCGCGGAGCGCGTGGTCCAATACCATCTGGCGGGGCACAGCGATCACGGCTCGTACCTGCTCGACACCCATGACCATCCGATACGATCCGAGGTGTGGGTGCTCTACGAGAAGGCCGTGAGCCGTTTCGGGAAGGTTTCCGCGTTGGTCGAATGGGACGACAACATCCCGGAGTTTCCCATTCTCGAGGCGAACGCTAACGAAGCACGCATGAGGCATGAGGCGGCGTCGAGCCTACTTGCGTTCGAGGAACCCGAATGCAACCCCGCCTAGCCGACCTGCAGCAGCTGCTCTGCCGCCTCATAACGGCACCCAACGGAGTCGAAGAGGGACTCGGCGCCGAGAGGTGTTTGCCGGCGGGCGGCCTTGACGCGCTGGTAGTGGGCGATGCGCACGTTTCAGCCATTGAGCGGGTCAACATCTACGCCAACATGTACTTCTATCGGCTCTTGGATGCGATCAAGGAAGACTTTCCCGCGACCCTCGCGATCCTGGGCGAAGTGAATTTCCACAATCTGATCACAGGCTATCTGATTGCCTACCCTCCCAGTCAGCCGTCGATCGCGGATGCGTCGCGGCATCTTGCGGCGTTCGCGAGCAGTTCAGAGTGGATCGATCGATTTCCTTACCTGGCCGACCTGGTCCGCGTGGAGCGTGCGATAGTCGAAGTTTTTCTGGCCCCGGACGCGATCCCGCTAAGCTTGGAGGAGTTGCGGCTGACTCCACCGTCGGAGTGGCCATCGATCCGTCTGGGCCTCCATCCGGCAGTTCAACTTCTCGCCTGCGATTGGAGAGTCGATGACTTGCTGCGTGTTACCGAGGAGCGGGGAGCTGTTGGCCTGGCGCTTCACAAGTCGAACACGATCATGGTCTGGCGCAAGAAGTACGCCTGCCACCGTGCGCTCGAAGAGGTCGAACTGAACGCCCTCGCCGCTCTCTGTTGGGGCGAGGAGTTCGTGCTCGCGTG
>DASXMJ010000112.1 GCA_036495685.1 Candidatus Binataceae bacterium
CCCTTTTCGATCTCGAGAATCTTGCCGCAGTAGAGGGCGTTGTTCGCGATCCAGACTTCGCGACCCCAACCTTTTGGTTCGACGTGTATTGGCGGCCGGGCCAATCCCTTCAGTTGCTCAACCTTTTCGCTAACCTCAATCTTCCGTGTATTCATTCTCGACCTCTGACCTTTCCCCTTTCGGCGTGTCGAGCCAACGCTGCCCCCTTCATCTTTCTGATCAGTGAGCGCCTTCCTTTGACAACACAACGGGCACGGTTCGGAAAAGAATTCGAAGATCTCTGCCGATCGACTGATCTCTGATGTATTCCATGTCGAGACGTACGCGACGAGCGTAGTCTCCAATGTCGCTCCTCCCGCTGACCTGCCATTGACCGGTCAAGCCGGGCTGAACCGAGAGGAGCAGAGAGGCGTAATCGCCATATTTCTCGATTTCCGCAGGGACCACCGGGCGAGGACCAACCAAGCTCATTTCTCCCTTAAGCACATTGATGAGCTGAGGAATTTCATCGAGACTCAGCTCGCGCAGAATGCGGCCTACGGTGGTGACGCGCGGATCTTCACCCTTGGGCAGCTTGTAGTTACTCTCGATATATCTTCGATAGAGCTCGCCATCTCCCCTTAGAATCTGCTCTGCGTCGCAATGCATTGTACGGAACTTGTAAATATAGATTCGCATACCAGACTTTCCGACTCGCTCCTGACGAAAAAACACCGGCCCTGGGGAAGACATTTTTATGAGCGCCGCAATTAAGACGGTTAGCGGGGCGGAAACGAAGAGCAAGATCGCCGCGCCAAGGAAGTCCAGCGCTCGCTTCAGGAACGCGTCCGCTCCGGTCAGCGCACCGGATCGCAACGTGATCAAAGGCACGTTTCCAATGCGGCCCAACGCCAACCTGAAGAGAGAGGTATCGAAGATGCCGGGGACGATATGTGCCGCGTTCGCTCGTTCAAAGAGCCGCGGAAACAGGCCAGCGACGTCTGTGCCGATATCAGCGGCCGCGACAAAGACCTCGGCGGTGTCGCGAGTATCTTCTTGCTGGCCTTTATCGACCGCTACCCTATCCAGGTCGGTCGAATCGATTTCAGTGGGGTCGAGTAGCCGGACGAGCGTATATGGCTCCGGGCAATAGTTGTCCAACAAGAACTCCCTGAGCCAGGTCGCCTGCCTACCGTTCCCCACAACAACTGCGGTGCGACGAATGCCGCGGTGGCGGGATATACGAAGTACCGCGGCCCTTTCACCGCAATCGCGAAGCACAATCAAGAGACCGCCCAGCAACATGTATGCAAAAGCAAACAGGCGACTGACTTCGTCCAGCTTGAATACGAAGATGACCAATGCCGATGTCGCAACCCACAGGAATCCTGCCAGTAGCAACCGACCGACATGACCAGCGGAGGCATCGGGCTGTTCTGCTTGGTGAATTCCTATGTATCCACTGACCAAATTCCAGCCTACTAAGGTGGAAAGAAACAGCACTAGGTACTGGGGAGGCCAGCCCGCAATGTCGGAGTTAGTGGGCTCTGGCCATATGAAGAGATTCGATCTGCTCGCTATCGTCGCGATCGAGCTGGTGACTGCAAACGCGCCAGTGAGGCCGACGAAATCGAGACTACGAGATAGAGCGCCCTGAACCTTGTCCACTCTCAAAGCGCCAATTGGCATATATCCATGACTATCGGCGCGGACTCGAGCCGCTCCTGGCGCCGAGGCCTTTCATATTCACCGTCCCACGCTGGAGAGCCGATCGATGTCGGAAGGTGCGACCGCGGATGGATTGCCTGGCGACCGACCATACAAGGGCGTTTGAAATGGCTCTTCCCCAAAGGAGTTGGGTTTTCCTAGCAGAGCGTCGCAGACGCTCTTAACCGTGCGGTAGCTGATCGCATTCATGCATCGGGGCGAGCCACGCGCTTTCTCAAATCCCAGACTCAAAAACCCGCACCCGCTCGTCCGCGCCTCCACCACGATCGCTTTCTCACCGATCGGTCCCCACCGACGGGGACTGCTGGGCCCATGCAACGCGACCAAGGAAACGCCCAGAGCCGCGGCCATGTGCATCACACCTGTGTCGACCGACACAACCAGGTCCGCGCGCGCGAGGAGTCGCAGTGTTTCGCGCAGACTCAAGCCCGCGGCGTTCCTCATTCGAGAGCGTAGTGCCGGGTTCACCGCATTGATGACTGAATTGTTCAGCTCTCGCTGGTCGGCAGCTGCGGTAAACACCACGTCATAGTGATCGATGGCCAGGTCTTCCGCGAGCGCCGCCCACCGCCCCACGGGCCACAGCTTGTGCCTGGCGGCACTACCACCGGGCCACAAGTGAAGCACGACGAACCGCCGGGCGAAATCATATACCTTCTGGTTTTCCTCCGGATCAC
>DASXMJ010000113.1 GCA_036495685.1 Candidatus Binataceae bacterium
TTTTTTACGGGTCAGCGCCACCCGACGTGCGACCACAGCCTTCATGTCTCCGTCGAACCCGGTTCGCCCCCACGATTGTGAGTGAGTGCCGGAAAAATCGGCGAGAACGGTTACGCACATATAATTTAAGCTCGATTGCCACTGCTCGCAACCCGCTTGTGCGCGAGGGTTACAAATCCAGCTTGTGCGACTTTCCCGAATTTGCAGCGGTTTTTTGGGGCCGACCACCGAGGTAGTAGCTGGTCAACATCTACTACGCTATCTGGGCGGACTCGAAAAAGTGCCCGATGAGATTTGCCTGAGCGGGTCGCCGAGTTCTGTGGGAAAAAGACCGGCTCCGCCACGTTATGGAGTTGGCACCCATCCAAAAGCCGCAGCCCGGAGAGGTGCCGCTTTCCGCGGAGCCCTTAAATACCGACGCGGCCGACGATAAGCTGCGAACTAATGACCCGCGAGAATGGAAAGCGACCCGCGACCCACCTGGTGGCCGAAAACCGCAAGGCTCGTCATGACTTTTTTATAGAGGAGACATACGAAGCGGGATTAGCGCTGGTCGGCACCGAGGTAAAGGCCCTGCGCGCCCACAAAGCCAATCTGCGCGACAGCTACGCGCGGGTGAAAGATGGCGAGCTGTTTTTGCACGGTATTCATATCGGCGCGTATGCGCCGGCGGGACAGTTCAGCCACAAGGAAACGCGTCCGCGCAAGCTGCTGCTGCACCGCCGCGAAATCAATCGCCTGTGGGGACGCGTGCGGGAACGCGGGTACTCGATCGTTCCGCTGCAAATCTATTTCAAGGACGGCCGCGCGAAAGTTGAAATCGCGCTCGCCAAAGGCAAGCAACTGCACGACAAGCGCGAAGCGATCGCACGCAAAACCATGCGGCGGGAAATCGAGCGCGCGCTCAAAGATCGAAACCGTTGACGACGATACCGGCGCGCGCCGCCGTCGCACGCAATGCGATCGCAAGCGAGCGCATCCGGGAGACGCTGCGCTGGAGCGCGCGTGGAGTCCGTCCCGGCTCAGCCATCACGCCTTCGATTGTCGAATGAAATCCTCGTGGACGAATTCTGAACCCGCGCGATGCCGGAAGCATGCCCTTCTCATTGATTAGCCATTGGCGATTGAGCGCGTAGAGGACCAACGTCATGAAACCCGCGGCGTGAAACAGAGAGCCCGTCACATAGCTCGTGTCTCCGCGCTCTGCGGGCTTGACCGCAATCGCAAGCTCGAAGGTCGCATCGAAAAAATGCTTGGTAACCATCGCGCGCCTGAATATCGCCGGATATGTGGCGACCTGTCGCTTGAGCTGTCGCAGCCTTGAGCGCGGATCGTGAAGCGGTACGCAGCAGCGGATCTCGCCGGGGTAAATCTGGCAATGAAAGCCCATCGGGTGGCCGAGTTGATAGGCGGCTGAAATCCGTCCCACGCGGCAATCTTTGATGGCACGACGGACGGCCACCAGGTCACGGTAAAGAAAGTCTACGTGCCGTCCACCGATCTGGAGCCATCCTCCTCCATCCACGCCCGTTCCCCACGCACCCAACGGGGTTAACAGACCAGGACGGTTGCGATCGTCGAGATCTCGGGCGGCTCGATCTAGCGTGGAGAGCCGAAAGGGCTTCCGCGAGTCGTAGTAGATGCCCAGATCGATATCCGAGTGACGGTCAGCTGTGCCGCGAGCACGCGATCCTCCCAGGGCGATCGCCTCGATTCCGGTCACGCTTCCAAGTCGCGTAACTACACGATCGAAGATGCCCTGAATTTCCGCAGCAAAGCGCACCCGGCCAAGCTAGCGGGCGACGGTCTATCGAACAATCAGGTCAGGAAAAAACGTGCAAGCCCAACACCAGCCCGACAAGAAACAGAACGATGAAAATGCCGAACAGCACCCGCGCAATGCCCGCGGCCGTGCCCGCAATGCCTCCCATTCCCATAGCCCCGGCGACCAGCGCAATGATCAGAAACACCAACGCCCAATACAGCATAAGCGCTCCCTCCCCGGCCCTCATGCCGGCAGGCATTCGTGGTGCAAGAGGCGCGCCCGTCTATCGTCCGGTTGGAGGCTCTATTCTTGGAGAAAAGGGAGAGGATCTAAAAAAATTACCGGCGGGGCCGATAGTCATCGCTTCTCGCGCGAAGTCCGCCAATCATCGATGCTTTCGCGATTGAAGCGCCAATCGCTGCCGACTCGGAATGCGGGAATCTCTCGTTTTCTCAGCAGGCGATAGATCGTACTGGGATGGACATGCAGATATTCCGCGACTTCCGTTACAGTCAGAACTTTATCGTCGTCCTTCATCTAGCCACATTAAGTCAGCGGAGAGAAAAATCGCCGGAGAGAATCTTCTTTCGATCAAGGAAGACAGTGCGCACATCAGGCGTCCGCGCCGGCTCATTTCCCAATTCGTCTAGGATAAAGTGGGCAAGAAACATTCCCGTTGGGCTTTTATTGCCAGATTTCGTCACAAAGGGCAATTCGCGAACTCAAAGCACCTAGCTTATGCACCTACCCTAGTTAAAGCGCGGGTACGCACTGCTTACCGAATTTTTGCGACACTCTGGCGCGAAACCAAGATAATTTTCGCCGATCGGCCTGTCGCAAACGCGTGGTGGTCGGGAAATCCACCAAAATCGGCGGAAGAGCTCGTAACTTCGAGGGCCGACCGTGTGGGCGATCCCCGAGGCTAAATCAGGACGAGGAGGCCGCGGGAAAGAATACCAGCGTGCGCACCTCAATACTTTCACGCGCAGGGGCGTCTGGAGAACTGGTGGGATCCGCGAATGCGGTGTGGGCGGTGAAGCGAGTGCGTCCTGGATCCGAGTCGTAGCACTTCAGAAGCAGCACTTCGGTCTGCTCCATGTGTGGGAAATAGAACCATCGATGGTCGGGGTTGTATGCGACGGAGTAAACCTCGCCGATTCGATCGTGATACCTGAGATCCTGTGCGACAAAGTCGCTCTGCACCATGCTGGCCGCATCGCAGACCGCCAACGGACTCTCCTGTACCGGGCCCCGGATCGGGCGCCAAACGTTGATGACCGCGAAGCGATTCTTCAACAGCACGTCGGCTTCGGCGGGCAGCAGGTCGCGCACGCGCTGGGGTCCCGACTTCAGCGTGTAGTCGTTGTGCGCTACCCTGACCGGCTCGCTCACTCCTTGTTCGCCGCGCTTCATCATCTCGCGATTTCGTACGTTGTGGTCAAACACGTGAACCTTTATCGCTCCGGTCGCTTGCTTGACGAGCCGCGCGACCTCTGGGTAGTAGAAGGCGTGGACTTCCTGATCATCATAGAAGTTGCACACCATGCTCTGCTGATGGACTAGCGCAAAGCCCTGTCTGTCGAGCGACAGCTCATCGCGGATCGCGCGCGCATTGCAAATCGGCATCGTGTGTTTCACGTACGTGCCGGTGCGCGCCGGAACTCCCTCAGGCGGCCGATACATGTAATTCATCGGTTTCTCGGAGTCCGGCGCAAGGTAGTTCAGCGACGCTTCGACGTGCTCGATGTTGCTGTGCATTGTAGGTTTCCTCGGGGTGCGCTTACTCGGGGTTCGCAAGAGTGAGCAGCTGCTTGCCGAAATTCGCTCCGGTGAATAGCCGGATTATGGTCTTGGGCGCGTTTTCGAGCCCGCGTTGAAGATCGACTTGATTTTTGACCTTGCCCTCGGCGTGCCATTTGGAAAGAGCGGCCCGGGCCGCAGGATATTGTTGGGCGAAGTGAAACACCAGGAAACCCTCCATCCGCGCGCCGTGAAAGATCAGGCGGAAGTAGTTACGCGGCGGATAGGCCATCACTCCCGCGGCTTCATTGTATTGTGAGATTGCCCCGCAGAGGATAACGCGCGCGCGGAACGCGAGTCGGTCGAGGACCAGCTCCAAAATTTCGCCGCCGACGTTGTCGAAGTAAATGTCAATGCCTTTGGGACAGAGACGGGTCAAAGCTTCCCCGACGTTTTCATGCTTGTAGTCAATTGCAGCATCGAAGCCGGCTTCCCTGGTCAGCCACTCGCACTTCTGCGGGCCACCGGCAATGCCGATGACGCGGCATCCCTTAAGCTTGGCGATCATCCCGGCGACCGAGCCGGTCGCGCCTGCGGCGCCCGAAACCACGAAAGTTTCGCCGCTCTTGGGCTGGCCCACTTCGAGGGTGCCGAAGTATGCCGTGAGCCCGGTGATGCCCAGCACAGAGAGCGAGAGGATCGGATCGGTGCCTTTAGGAAATTTCTCGACCGAGAAGAGTCCCCCGCCGTCGGTGACCGTGTAGTCTTCCCATCCGAACAGCCCCTGCACCAAGTCACCTTTGGCGAACCCCGGCTTTTTCGACTCGACGACCTGGCCGATGGCGCTGGCGCGCATCACTTGTCCGATTGGAATCGCGGGAATGTAGGTATCCATGGACATCCAGCCGCGTTGGGTCGGATCGAAAGAGAAAGCCAGATTGCGGATGAGGAGTTCGCCGTCTTTGGGCGACGGGGCCGTGGATTCGTGCCAGCGGAAATCGGTTTCCTTGATGATTCCTTGGGGACGCCCCGCGAGAAGCCATTGTCGATTCTTCAGTTCTGCCATTGCGACTCCTGAGGAGGACGGATTCTGTTGGCCATTTAGCGAATTGCGCGCAGCCAGACAAGTTGCATATCGCAACCCGTCGCACCGCGGCGTTGATGCGCAACTCAAGGTACTCTCCGACCCTAGACCCCGGGGGACGGGGAGCAGACAAGTATAACGCGACCATCGGCATGCGCTGCCAGTTCAGGAATTACTCGATTGCGGAACCAACATTGAGAGCGAAGCGGCGCCCGCGATCCCTAGTGCGAGCAACGCAAGACCGTCCGCGAAGCCGCCGGTGGTCTCTTTCATGTAGCCCATCAGCGTGGGACCGACGAACCCTCCGAGATTGCCAAGCGAATTGATCAACGCGATACCCCCGGCCGCCGCCGCGCCGCCGAGAAATAGATTGGGGATTGCCCAGAACGGACCCAGCGCACTCGAGATTCCCGCGAAGCTGATCGAAATGGCTGCGAGCTCGAGGTACGGATTTCGAGTGATCGCCGACAGCAGCAATCCCAGCGCACCAACAGTCAGGGCAAGCGCGAGATAGCGCCGCCGCTCTCCACTGCGATCGGACGCGCGCCCGACTTGCACCATGCAGAATGCGGCTGCAACGGAGGGGATCGCAGTGATTACTCCAATCGCGAAGTCACCGCCCAGGCCGAAACCGCTTACGATCTGGGGCAGCCACAGGTTGACTCCATATACTCCCATTACAAATCCGAAGTAGATCGCTGCGAGCAGCCAGACCCGAGCATCGAGGAGAGCCTCGCCGAGGGTGTGGCGGGCCCCGACGTCGCGAAGCGCGCCCTCGCGTGCAAGGGTCTCGGCAAGCGCAGCGCGCTCGCCCGCCGAAAGCCACCGCGCCTCGTCCGGTCGATCAGGGAGCCAGAACACAACCACGAGCCCGAGAACGATTGCCGGGAAACCTTGCATCGCGAACAGCCACTGCCATCCTTTTATGCCGAGGAAACCGTGCATCATCAGCAGGGCGCCGGAGATTGGGCCTACCACGATTCCAGCGATTGCGGTCGCGGTCATGAACAGTGCGATCGCGCGAGCGCGCTCGCGTTCCGGAAACCACCATCCGAGATACAGAACCACGCCGGGAAAGAATCCGGCCTCCGCGGCGCCCAGCAGAAAGCGCAGGGTATAGAAACTCCTTTCGCCGCGAACGAACATCATGGCAATCGCCACCAAACCCCAGGTGATCATGATCCTGGCGATCCAAGTACGCGCGCCCACCCGGGCAAGAATCAGGTTGCTGGGAATTTCGAAAATAAAATAGCCGATGAAGAACACCCCGGCTCCCACACCAAAGACCTGATCGCTGAGGCCAAGGTCATGATTCATGCGGAGCGATGCGAAGCCTACGTTGATGCGATCCATGTAATTGACGATGTAGAGAAGGAAAAGGAAAGGCAGCAGATGCCGGCGCACCTTGGCGAGTGCCGCATCTGCGAGCGCCGCTTCCGCCGACCAGAGCGCGGGGGCCGGTGTGGGTTGTCGACCTGGGGCCGCGTTCAATCGGCCACCTCGGTGGAGTTGGCGCGGGCCACTCTTCCCAGCCATTGCCCGCTAGGCTTGACGGTTCGCGACTGGGTTATGCGGTCGACTGCTATCAATCCGAACTTCGGCATGTAACCCAACAGCCACTCGAAGTTGTCCATAGCCGACCAGTAATAGTACCCGCGCACATCGATTCCGTCCTTGATGCAGCGTCCGACGCCCGCGAGCGCAGCTTCAACGAATGCGCGGCGGCGAGAGTCGTCTTCGGTACCGATTCCGCTTTCGGTAACGATTATCGGCACCTTCGCAACCGCGGCCGCGCGGCGAACGGTAACTTCAAGCGCCTGGGGGCGGAGTTCATAACCCATCTGGGTTTGCTCGACGCCCGGCTCGGGACCGACCGGCCCTTCCGGCCCGACGCGGCGGCGAGTATAGGTTTGTACGCCAACGAAGTCGTCGCCGCGCGCCGCCTCGAGGAAGACATCCTCGGATTCGCGCAATGCGCGCGCCGCGTTGATCTCTCCGCCGGGAAGCGCTTCGATCTCCTGCATCGCGACGGTCATGCCGACCGGGAATTTTGCGCGACCCGACTTCAGCGCCGCCGCTCCCAGGCGATGCGCGTGCAGAACGTTTTCTCCGGTCACGCTGCGGGCAGCGAAAGGAAACATCGAGTAGCAGCCCGGAGTCGTGTTGCTGAGGCGCGCGGCCTCGATCCGCCAGGGTAATTGGACGATGACCTCGTCCGGCGGCATTACCCCGCCATGCTGAAGATGAGCGACGGAGTTCAATTCGTTGATGGTACATGCGCTGGCGAACAGATCGCCGAGGTCATGGGCGATCCGTGCGCAGTAGCGCGCGAACGCTTCCCCCACGGCAGCGGTCTCGAAACCGCCCTTGGCAGCCAGCCATCGCGGCGAGGAAAAATGATGCAGCGTCACCATCGGGGCGAGCCCGTGGTCGTGGCAGGCGTTAAGGACCCGCCGGTAGTGCTCGATCGCGGCGCGAGAGAACTCGTTCTCCTCCGGCTCGATCCGCGCCCACTCAATTGAGAATCGATAGGAGTTGAATCCGAGCTGTGCGAGAAGAGCGCAATCTTCGACATAGCGATGATACTGATCGCACGCGTCGCCGGACTTTTCCACGAAGGGACTCACCGGCAGATGCTCCATCAGCCAGTAGTCGGAATTGATGTTGCCGCCCTCGACCTGATGTGCGGCGGTAGCAGTACCCCAGAGGAATCCCTTGGGAAATTTCATCTCTATCCAATACCCCCGCGATCCTGCGGCTGTCGATCTATGCAGGGCCACGGGCGGTAGGCGCCCCTTGGCCCTGATGACTCATCGCCTCTGCTAATCCTCAAATGTTACGGCCGCGCTCTTCCGGCGCCGGTACAAGTTCCCATAAGCCAGGGTCTATGGTTAATCTGGATGACCCAAACCCGCTCGGCCGAGCTCTCGAGGAGAGGTATACGTGGCAACCCATCCGGTAGTGTTCCTGCTCGATATCGATAACACCCTGGTAGACAATGACGCAGTCGTCGCGGATTTGATGAAGCACCTCGAGCGCGATGTCGGCGCCGAACAGCAAAAGCGCTACTGGGAATTCTTCGAGCAACTGCGCAGCGAGCTCGGTTACGCCGATTACCTGGGAGCGCTGCAACGCTACCGGGTCGTCTACCCCCGCGACTTCAAGATTCTCGGCGCCTCGATGTACCTGGTGGACTATCCGTTCGCCAACCGCCTGTTTCCGGATTCGCTCGACGCGATCGAACATGCCCGGAAGATGGGTAAGGCAATAATTCTGTCCGATGGAGACGTGGTCTTTCAGCCCCACAAGATTTACCGCTCGGGCATCTACGACGCGATCGACGGCGAGGTGTTGATCTACATACACAAGGAAACCGAACTGGATGATGTCGCGCAGCGATACCCGGCGGACCACTACGTACTGGTCGATGACAAGGTGAGGATCCTGGCGGAGGTGAAGCGCCAATGGGGAACGTGCGTGACTACGGTGTTCCCAAGACAGGGCCACTATGCCAATGACCCGAAGGAAGTGGCGAAGTATCCGGCGCCCGACTTCACGATCGAACGGATTGGGGAATTTCTCAAATTTGATCTGGACACGTTGCTAAAAGGTGCTCGTCCCGCGCGGTGAGCCGGGACGTCATCGCGGCCACGCGGGCGCCGATTCTTACCAACCTCTAGCCGACGAGCACCGCCAAAATTCCTCACCGGCAGCTTCGAAGCGCACGGGGTTCAAATTTCGGAGGTGGCGGTATGTTTCGGCTTGACGGGAAAATCGCGGCGGTAACCGGAGCTGGGTCGGGGATTGGCCGCGCGATCGCCAACACCTTCACCAATGCGGGTGCGCGCGTGTTTGTAATGGAGCGCGACGCCAGGGCCGGGGAGGAGACCGCGGCGGACATTCGCGCGAAAGGTGGGGCATCGACCGCGATCGATTGCGACGTGACCTCGGCGCAATCAGTTCAGGCGGCCTTCGGCCGGATCGACCGGGAAGCCTCTCGTCTCGACATCCTCGTCAACAATTGCCGGCATCGCGCATATCGGAACCGTTGAAAACACCAGCGAAGGCGATCTCGATCGCATCTACGCGGTCAACGTCAAGGGATTGTTTCTTTGCTCGCAGGCGGCGGTGGCGCGGATGAAAAGGGACGGTGGCGGTGCGATTCTCAATCTTGCTTCGATCGCCTCGCTGATCGGCCTGGTCGATCGATTTGCATACTCGATGAGCAAGGGTGCGGTGTTGGCGATGACCCGATCGATCGCCGTGGACTTCATTGGCGACAAGATCCGCTGCAACTGCGTCTGCCCGGCCCGCGTACATACGCCGTTCGTTGACGGATACCTTAACAACACCTATCCGGGCCGTGAAGCGGAGATGTTCAAGCAGCTTTCCGAGTATCAACCCGTCGGGCGAATGGGTACGCCGGAGGAGGTAGCGGCGCTCGCCCTTTATCTATGCTCAGATGAAGCATCGTTCATCACGGGACAGGCTTATCCAATTGATGGCGGCGTGCTGGTCTTTTAGGACGGAATCAATTGCCATGAAACAGTATGGACAGACCATCAACCTCAAGGACGACCCAGAAATTCGGCGTCGCTACGTCGAATATCACGCCACGGCGTGGCCGGAGGTTCAGCAAGGTTTGAAGTCGGTTGGCATCCGCAGGATGCTCATCTGGATGCTGGGACGCCAGCTCTTCATGTTCATGGAGACCGATGACGATTTCGATTTGGCGCGCGACTTCGCGCGCTATGAAAAGAGTTCCCCGCGAGTGCAGGAATGGCAGCAGTTGATGGCCACGTTTCAGGAGCCCACGGTGCATGCGAAGCCCGGAGAGTGGTGGGCGCAGATGGAATTGGTGTTCCGTCTAGAGTAGCGAGTCGAGGCGGGTGGTGCTTGCAGCGGGTGCCAATGCCCGGCCCAGGGATAGAACCTCTGGCGTGGCGCTTGGATAGGCCGGCTCGAGCAGCGCGCCGCCGTCGGCGCTCAGCAATCTAAGGAGGAGGCCGGCCAAGGCGGGGTTACCGGCGCCATTTGGGACCCTGCGGAAATTCGTAGTCATCTAAAGAATGCGGCTTCATCTCTATGCTGAAGCCGGGCGCAGTCGGGACGATATAGCGACCGCCCCGAGACGAGACGGGGTTGAGGAAATGCTCGTGCAGATGGTCGGCGAATTCGGTCATTCGGCGCTCGAGACTGCCGCTCACGCAGATGTAGTCAATCAGCGACACGTGCTGGGCGTACTCGCAGAGACCGAGACCACCCGCGTGCGGGCAGACCGGAACGTTGAATTTCGCAGCGAGCAGAAGAACCGCCAGCGCTTCGCTGAGTCCGCCGAGGCGACAGTTGTCGAACTGGCAGAAATCGATCGCACCGGCCTGCATAAGCTGCTTGAAGATGACGCGGTTGGCGCCATGTTCGCCGGTCGCTACACCGATTGGATGAATCGCGCGGCGAATGGCGGCATGTCCGAGAATATCGTCGGGGCTGGTGGGCTCTTCGATCCACAGCGGGTGGAACTCCGCGAGCG